>NZ_JBBMEY010000009.1:0-63318 GCF_040096285.1 Ruminococcoides intestinihominis
GATCTGGGGACATCATTGATGTCCCCTACACCTGTGAGTCATAGTTTTATATAAATTTAGGGTATATATTCTCACTACAAATTTTCCTTTAACTACAATCAAAATTAAAAAGACAAACCCAAATTTATAGTGCTAATTACAACTCACCACAACAAAATCAAAATCACCTATTCAACTTTTCAATAATCTTTTCAGCACATTTGATGCCATCAACACCGGCAGAAACAATACCACCGGCATAACCTGCACCTTCGCCACAAGGATAAAGTCCCTCAACACTAACACTTTCAAGGCTTTCTCTGTCACGAAGAATTCTGATAGGTGATGAACTTCTTGACTCAACACCGGTTAGTAATGCATCATTATCAGCAAAACCTTTGAGCCTTTTATCCATCTGTATAATGCCACTTCTCATTGAATTAGTGATAAATTCCGGTAGCACATCATCCATTTTACAGAACTTTGTACCGATTTTATATGATGGCAATACTTCACCAAAGCTATCACTAACCTTATTGTTAAGGAAATCCCCAACCTTTTGTACAGGTGCTTTGTAGTCACTGCCACCAACTAAAAATGCCTTTCTCTCAATTTCTTCTTGAAAGTACATTCCGGAAAGTACATCATCACCAAAGTCATTTGGATTAACACCAACAAGTAGAGCAGAGTTTGAATTTACTTCATCTCTGGCATAATAACTCATACCGTTGGTAACAACAGTTTCTTCTGTACTTTGTGCCGGTACAACCAAACCACCGGGACACATACAAAATGTATAAACACCTCTACCGTTTTCAAGGTGACTGTTTAGCTTATATACTGATGGTGTTAGCTTTTTGCATTTTGCAAATTCACCGTATTGTGCAATGTCAATTTTTTCTTGTAAATGCTCAATTCTTGCACCTACTGCAAAAGGCTTTGCCTCAATAGAAAGGTTCATATCCTTAATCATTCTAAAGGTATCTCTAGCTGAATGACCGATTGCAAGAATAATATTGTCGCAGAAAATTTCTTTTTCTTGACCATTACTTGTAGCAATAATTGACTTAACCTTGTTGTCTTTAAGATTAATTTTACTTAAACAAGTTCCAAATAATACTTTGCCACCAAGTGACTTAATTTCTTCTCTAATGTTTTTAATAGTAGGTTTTAATTTGTCAGTACCAATGTGAGGTTTTGCATTGTACATAATGTCTTTAGGTGCACCATGACTGACAAATTCTTCAAATAACTTTCTAACTCTCTTGTCCTTAGTACCGGTAGTTAACTTACCGTCAGAAAAAGCACCTGCACCACCTTCACCAAATTGTACATTAGAATTAGTGTTTAATTGGCCACCATTCCAAAATGTATCAACATCACTTGTCCTAGTGTCAATGTCCATACCTCTTTCAATCAAAGTTACCTTAGCACCTGACCTTGCAAGTATTAAACTTGCAAATAATCCGGCAGGACCTGCACCAACAACAACTGTGTTGCTACTGTTATTTTTGCAAATAGGTTGTTCATATTTGTAGATTTTACTTTCAGAAACCTTTTTACTTTTGGTTCTTTTTAGTGTAGAATTTTCATTCTTAACCTTAACATCAACAGTAGCCAAGAAGTGAACATCACTTTTCTTTCTGGCATCAATAGATAACTTGAAAAGTTCATAGCTAACTATTTCATCTTTCTTACAGTTAAGTTCCTTAACTATTTTTTTAATCAACTCATCTTCCTTGTAATTAGGAGATAATCGTAAATTATTTATTCTTATCATTCTAAAGCACCGGCTTTCATTCCTGAGGCAAAAGCAAATTGTAAATTGTATCCACCACAAATGCCGTCAATGTCAATAATCTCACCACAAAAATATAGGTTAGGAATATATAGACTTTCCAGAGTATTAGTGTTAATTTCTTTACCTGATACACCACCACAGGTAACCTGACTTTTTGAATAATCATTTTTACCGGTAGTAACAAAGTCAAATTCATTTATTATTCCGGCAAGATTTTCAATTTCTTTGTTAGATATATCATTGCACTTTCTGTTGAAAGAACCCATTTTTCCAACCTTTAATAATGCGACAGAAAGTTTATTGTTAAACATACCAAGGAAAAAGTCCTCAATACTGTTGTCTTTAAACAAAGTTCTTCTTTCTTTTAATATATCAATAATTTCATTTTTACTGTAGTCAGGCATTAAGGAAACTCTTACTGTATCATAGTCAAGATAACTAAGATTAAATGCACAGATACCTGAAATACTTTCACCTGTAAACTGAATTTCACCACTATCACTTTTAACTACTTTACCTTTTTTCATAACAGATACTTTACCGTCAGCTCTGACACCTTTGATAGTTTTTAGAATATCAGACTTAACATTAATAGGGCAAAGTGCAGGTTTTAGCTTGGTAATAGTGTGGCCTAAGTTTTCTACAAGTGAATACATACTACCGTCACTACCAAGGTTAGGACTGCTTTTGCCACCTGTAGCAATAATTAATTTGTCACAACTGAATTTATATAAATTAGTCTTAATTTCAAAAGTCTCACCAACTGAAATATCAGTTACCCTACAGTCTGTATATATTTCAATATCCTCTTGATAAAGTCTGTTTCTAAGAATATCCAGAACTGCTGAGGCTTGTTTACATTTAGGATAAACTCTGCCACAATTATCTGCAAAGGTATATAAACCCATACTGTTAAAATAATTTACTATATATTTTGGAGAATATTCGGAAAATAAATTTTTAATTCCATAGCTAAAGCTACCATGATAATCTTTAATTTTAGCACCTATATTTGTCATATTGCATTTACCGTTACCTGTAGCTAAAATTTTCTTGCCGATTCTACTTTCCTTTTCAATAATGGCAACATTTTCGTATTGCTTTTTAGCTTCAATAGCTGCTACAATACCTGATGCACCACCACCGATTATTACAACATCATACTTCATATATTTCCTCATAAAAAACAATAGTGGGATTGCTCCCACTATCTAAAATTTTAATATTTTAATATAATTTTATTTTGCCTTTTTCTTCTTTAGAATATGTCTTACAACAAAGATACCAATTACTACTGCAACAATACCACAAAGAGCAGCTACAACAACACTTGTTGGAATGTTAAATGTTGTTACAATGTAAGGAATACCGTAAGTGATAATTGTCATAATAGTTGCTGACATACATAGTCCCAAAATAGTAGCAATAAATGTTTGCTTTAAACTAAAGTTAAATAAACCGGCTACAAGACCACCTGTCCAAGCACCTGTTACAGGAAGTGGAATACCGATAAATACTGTAAGACCGAAGGTTTTGTACTTCATAATTTTTGGAGCACTTGTGTTTGCTTTATTCTCTAAGAAGTCAACAAACTTAACAACAGGACTTAACTTAGTTTTTCTCAAGAACTTTAGTAGCTTTTCAATAAACAGTACTACGAATGGGATTGGTAAGAAGTTACCAACAATACAAATTGGCAATGCTTGCCATAGTGGTACTTTACATAGAGCAGCAGCAATCAGTCCACCACGAAGTTCCAAAATAGGGAACAATGATACTAAGAAACAGAACAACTGTCCGTTCATATGTAGCGTATCGTTTAACATATTAATAAATGATTCCATAACATTCTCCTATCGGTCATTATTACTAAAATATTATATATTAATTTATTCAATTTATCAATAGATTTCATTGACTTTCTTGTTAAATCTTTGTAAAATAATAGTGTATTGTGAAGGAGTGTGCTATGATATCTTTACATATGAGCAAAAAAGATAAATTAAAAGCAATTATACTCATAATTATGACTTTATGTGTTGTTGCTTTTATTTTTATGCATTCATTAACCCCGGCAACTCTCAGTGCTGAGGAGTCAGGTGCAGTTACTGACTGGCTAACTAATTTAATACCCTTTCAGTTAACAGACCATATTGTCAGAAAAATGGCACACTTTACGGAATATTCAGTTCTTGGGTTTGTAACCTCTTTTACTGTTTATTCTTTCTTCAAGAAACCAACCGGTGGAATTTTCATAAAATTGTTTGTTACTCTTTTTACAGCAGTAATTGACGAAACAATACAACTTAATGTACCCGGTAGAAGTGGACAAGTAACAGATGTGCTACTTGATTTTTCAGGTGCAGTTACGGGTATAATAGTATCCACCTTGTTGATTTTGATTTACTTACTATATAAAAAAAGAAAGGAAATGAAAAATGGAAGGAACTAAACAAAACAAAATGGGTACTGCCCCAATGTTCAGACTTATTTTAGGTATGAGTTTACCTGCTATGTTTAGTATGCTTATTCAGGCACTATACAACATTGTTGATAGTATGTTTGTTAGTAACTATAGCAATAGTATTTTAACCGGTAATGACTCACTACTTTCTGTTAATATTGCTTATCCGTTACAGATGATTCTTATTTCTGTAGCAGTTGGTTCAGGTGTTGGTGTTAACTCACTAATAGCCAGAAGACTTGGTGCAAGACATCAAGAACAAGCTGACTCAGCAGCAACTCATGGATTTTTCTTAACATTTATTGACTGGTTTATATTTGTTCTTATTGGTATATTTCTTGCAAAACCATTTATCTCACTATATACAAATGACCAAGCTATTATGGATGCCAGTGTAGCCTATATCAGAATTGTACTTATCGGTTCATTAGGTTCAAATATCACTTGTATGCTTGAAAAGGTATTGCAGTCAACAGGTAATATGATAATGCCAATGCTTAGTCAGTTAACAGGTGCAGTTATTAATATTATCCTTGACCCAATCTTTATTTACACATTTGACTTAGGTGTAGCCGGTGCTGCTATTGCAACAATTATTGCTCAGCATATTAGTGCTGTTCTTTGCTTGTTCTTCTTATTTGGAAAGAAACAACTTGTAAAAATCCATGTTAAAGGATTTAGATTTAGGGCAGAAACAGTAAAGAACATTTATGTAGTTGCTTTACCTGCAATGGTTATGCAAGCTATCGGTTCATTTATGGTTATGGGTATTAACTTTATTATCTCATTGGCTCATGATACAGTAGCAGCTAAGAATGCAGCAACAAATGTATTTGGTGTTTACTTCAAACTTCAGTCATTTGTATTTATGCCTGTATTCGGTCTAAACCAAGGTTCAACACCTATTATCGGTTTTAACTACGGTGCTAGAGATAAAAAGAGAATGTACAGTGCTATTAAGTGGGCTATTCTCTTTGCAGTAATTATTATGACTGCCGGTTTTATTGTATTCCAAATTGTTCCGGATGTACTACTTGGTTTATTTAACCCAACAGAAGAAATGCTTGATATTGGTACAGTAGCTTTGAGAATTATCTCTCTATGCTTTATTCCGGCAGCACTTGGTATTGTATTCTCAGGTGTATTCCAGGCAGTAGGTAAGGGTGTCAGAAGTCTTATTATGTCACTACTTCGTCAACTATGCTTAATTGTTCCTATTGCTTACTTCCTATCAAGTATCAGCCTAAAGGATATGTGGTATGCTTTTCCTCTAGCTGAAATCGGTTCACTTATTGTTGGTATTATCTTCTTTATCACTCTTGTAAAGGGTGACTTCAAGAGACTTGACCACAAGGAATAATTAACCTTTTACAGCATATATTTTAGTGGTGATAATATGCAGTATGATAGAAATGATGAAATTGTTTATGACAAAGAATTCTTAGAAACCACTAACAGAGAATATTATAATCCCGAGGACTACAAGAATAATGACGAATTTTGTAGTGAAGAAAAAGTTTTTTCCGAAAAAAAGAAAAAACCACTGCCAACTGTTATTTTGTGTCAGCTGATTATATGTATTCTTCTTGGCATTTTCCTTTATTGTTCCAGAACTTATGCACCTGACCTTTTCAGCAATATTATGAGTAGTGTCAATGATATGATTAACGATTCATTGGTTGTTGACGGTAATAACCTTAATGATTATTTTGTAAATAATGGTTAAAAGGTTTTTAGGTGTAGAAATCTCTTTTCAATTTTACTATTTTGCTTTACTTACTATAGTCCTTATATTTGATAAAAGTGGTGGAATTTTCTGTTGCTTTTTGTCTTCATTCTTTCATGAGATAGGACATCTTCTTGCCATTTTAGTTTTAAAGCAAAAGGTGGATAGAATAGAATTTTCATTATTTGATATAAAGATAAAGTCTAACTATTATGTTAGTTTTAGTAAAGAACTTATCATCACCCTTAGTGGTGTGGCTTTTAACTTTATATTATTTTTATTCTTTATAAGAACAATAAGGATTTTTGCCTTAGCAAATTTATTTATAGGAATTTTCAACTTATTGCCTGTTTCCACATTAGATGGGGGACAGGCAATAAATATTATATTAAATAAGTTTATTTCTGAAGAAAAATCTGTTATAATCTTAAATATACTTACAGTGGTTTTTGCAATACCTGTTTTCACTTTAGGTATAATAGTTTTATTTAATACAGGATATAATTTTTCTTTCTTACTTTTAGGTGTGTATTTATTCCTAACACCTATCTACAACAGAAAGGCTATTTCAAGAGGTAACTATGATTAATAAGGAAGTAGAAAAATATTTATTAAAAGTTCAGAAACCGGCAAAATATGTTGGTGGTGAACTTAATGCAGTTGTAAAAAATAAGGAAGATGTAGATGTACGATTTGCATTTTGTTTTCCCGATACTTACGAAGTAGGTATGTCCCATTTAGGAATGAAAATTCTTTACAGTCAGTTTAACAGTGTGCCATATATTTGGTGTGAAAGAGTTTTTGCACCTTGGATTGATATGGAAGATGTTATGAAAGAACATAACATTCCACTGTATGCACTTGAAAGTGGTGACCCACTATCTGACTTTGACTTTATCGGTTTTACTTTGCAGTACGAACTATCATTTACAAATGTTCTTAATATGCTAAAGCTAGGTAATATTCCGATTTGTTCAAAGGACAGAATGAACTTAGGTCTAAAGAATATTGTAGTAGCAGGTGGCCCATGTGCTTGTAATCCGGAACCAATAGCAGATTTTATAGATATTTTCTTTATCGGTGAAGGTGAAGAGGTTGATATGGAGGTTATGGAGCTTTACCGTCAATGTAGAGATGAAAATGTTTCAAGAGAAGAATTCTTGATCAGAGTATCTAAGATTAAGGGTTGTTATGTGCCATCCCTTTATGATGTAACTTATAACGAAGACGGTACAGTAAAAGCAGTAACACCAAACCATGGTGCACCAAAGAAAATTGAAAAAAGATTAATGATGAATATGGATGAATGTTATTATCCTGATAACTTTGTTGTGCCAAATACTGAGATTGTCCACGATAGAGCAATGCAAGAAATTTTCAGAGGTTGTATTCGTGGATGTAGATTTTGTCAAGCCGGTTTCCTTTATAGACCTGTTAGAGAAAAGTCACCTGAAACTATCAACAAGCAGTGCCATGACCTATGTAACAATACAGGTTATGATGAAGTTTCACTTTCATCCCTTAGTTCAAGTGACTATACACAGATTGTTCCACTACTAACCGAATTAAATAAATGGTCAGTTGATGAACAAGTCAGTATCTCTTTACCGTCATTAAGAGTTGATGGCTTTACCGATGATATTATGTCAAAAATTAAGACAGTTCGTAAAAGTGGTTTAACCTTTGCACCGGAAGCCGGTTCACAAAGATTAAGAGATGCAATCAACAAAAATGTAAAAGAAGATGAACTGTTAAATACTTGCAGAACTGCTTTCTCAGGTGGATGGACAAGAGTAAAACTGTACTTTATGATTGGTTTACCAACAGAAACAATGGACGATGTAAATGCTATTCCGGCACTGGGCAAAACGGTTGTTGATGAATATTACAAAACTGAGGATAGACCAAAGGGTAAGTCAGTTAGTGTTACAGTTTCAGCATCCAGCTTTGTACCAAAGCCATTTACTCCATTCCAATGGGAACCACAGGATACTATTCCAACAATTCACGAAAAGCAGAAAAGTATTCTTGACCATATTGAAAGTAAGAAAATTAATTTTAACTACCACGATGCTGATACTAGCTTCCTAGAAGGTGTATTTGCCAGAGGTGACAGAAAACTTTGTAAAGCTATGAAACTAGCTTGTGAAAGAGGTTTCCATTTTGATGGTTGGAACGAATGTTTTGACTTACAGAAATGGTTAGATTTATTTGAAGAATGTGGAATTGACCCATCATTCTACGCTAACCGTAGAAGAAGTTTTGATGAAGTTTTACCTTGGGACCATATTGATTATGGTATCAAAAAGCAATTTTTAATTGACGAATGTCACAAGGCTTATTGTTCTACAACTACACCAAACTGTAGACAAGAATGTAGCAAATGTGGTGCAAATCGTTACGGTGGAGGTGTTTGTTTTGAAGCCCGTTAGAATTTGGTTTACTAAAGATAATGAATGTAAGTATATAAGTCACCTTGACCTTAACCGAGTTGTAATGCGTGCATTACACAAAAGCAAACTTAACATTTGGCATACTGAGGGCTTTAACCCACACCCATTTGTAACCTTTGCTTTGCCACTTTCTCTTGGCTTTAAAGGTGTAAAGGAAACAATGGATATTAAGCTACTTGATGATGATTATAATAAGGAAGAAATTATTTCTGCCCTTAATAATTGCCTACCTTCCGGCATCAAGGTTTATGATGTTACTGAACCTGTTATGAAAGCCGGTAAAATTGCTCAGGCACTTTTTGAAATCACTTTATATCCTGAAACAGTTGACCTAGACACTCTATACAGTAATTTTACGGAACTTCTAAATCAACCTGAAATTTTAGTTATGAAGAAAACTAAGAAAAAAGGTTTGAAAGAAATTGACATTAAACCTCATATCTTAAAGGTCAATGTAACTAAAGAAGCTGATTGTGTTAAGTGTAATATGCTACTACCTGCCGGTAGTACAACCAACATTAATCCTACATTATTTATTAATGCTTATAACGAAAAGTATAGTGATGATGTAATTTATCGTATTACAAGACTTGATGTATTTAACGATAAAGGTGAAAGTTTCAAGTGATGAGGTACAATTCTTTAAACAACTATTTGCGTAATAAATTCGGCAAAAAAGTTTACAAGATTTCCATTGACGGTGGTTTTACTTGTCCTAATCGTGACGGTAAAATTTCTACAGGTGGTTGTATATTTTGTTCTGCAAAGGGTTCAGGTGACTTTGCAACAAGTAAATCCCTTTCCATAACCCAGCAAATTGAACAAGGCAAAGAGAGAGTAAGAAGTAAAACAAAGGACAATAGCTTTATTGCTTATTTTCAAGCCTTTACAAATACTTATGCACCAATAGATGTGTTGGAAAGTAAATTTACTGAGGCTATAAATCATAAGGATATTGTAGCCTTGTCAGTAGCCACAAGACCTGATTGTGTAGATGATAATGTACTTAAGTTACTTGAAAAGCTAAATAAAATCAAGCCTGTATGGGTGGAACTTGGACTTCAAACTATCAAAGAAAGTTCAGTTGATTATATCCGTAGAGGGTATGAAAATTCTGTATATGTTGATACAGCAACAAAACTTAGAAATATAGGCATAGAAGTTATAACCCATATTATTTTAGGTTTACCTAATGAAAGTAAACTTGATATGCTAAGGTCAGTTGATTTTGCTTGTAAATATTCTGACGGTATTAAACTTCAATTACTTCATATTCTAAAAGGTACAGACTTACTGAAAGATTATGAAGACAGTAAATTCAATGCCCTAACTATGGAACAGTATATTGACATCCTATGTGATGCAGTTTCTATAATTCCTAAGAATGTTATAATCCATAGACTTACAGGTGATGGGGATAAGAAGATATTAGTTGCTCCACTATGGAGTGGCAACAAAAAGGTAGTGCTAAACACAATTAACAAAACCTTTGAAGAAAGAAATATTATTCAAGGTTCAAAAACTTTACAAGATTATATTTAACTCGTAAGAACAGTAGAAAACCTACTGTTCTTTTCTTTTGTTTATAATATTAGCAATAACTACAAATTATTATATTGATATTTTCACATATTATACAATATTACTAATATACACAAAACATATCGAAATAATAGGAATACTTCTTGACATTTATGAGATGTGATAATATAATATACAACATAGCATACTAAACAGATAGGTAATGTATTAAATTATTATTGAGGTGAACAAAATGAAAAAATTATTATCAAAAAACTTAATATCATTGCTTCTAGTAATTACTTTACTATGCACTTCAGCAGTAGTTTTTTCAGGTTGTAGTTCATCAAAAGCAAAGAATGGTGAAGTGTCTATTGTAAATGTGTCTTATGACCCTACAAGAGAATTTTACGAAGAATATAACAAAATCTTTGCAAAACATTGGTACAAAACCCATCAGCAAGATGTTGAGGTTATTCAGTCACATGGTGGTTCAGGCAAACAAGCCCTTGAAGTTGCAAACGGCCTGGAGGCTGATGTGGTAACTTTAGCACTTGAATATGATATAAATTCAATACAGGATGCCGGTTTAATTAAAAAAGGTTGGGTAAATAACTTCAAGAACGACTCAGCACCATATACATCAACAATAGTTTTCTTAGTTCGTAAGGGTAATCCTAAGAACATTCACGATTGGGATGACTTAGTAAAGAATGGTGTAGGAGTGATTACTCCTAACCCTAAAACATCAGGTGGAGCAAGGTGGAATTACCTAGGTGCATGGGCTTATGCAAATGAAAAGTATAACGGTGATGAAACCAAAGTTAAAGAATTTATCAAAAAGTTATATCAGAATGTTTTAGTTCTAGATTCAGGTGCAAGAGGTGCAACAACTTCATTTATAGAAAACGGTCAAGGCGATGTGCTTATAGCTTGGGAGAATGAGGCTTACCTTTCATTACAGGATTATAAGGATGAATACGAAATTATTTCACCAAGTATTAGTATTTTAGCTCAACCATCAGTAGCAGTTGTTGATGATGTAGTTGATGACAGAGGTACAAGAAATGTTGCTACAGAATATTTAAAGTACCTTTACAGTGATGACGCTCAGCGTATAGCCGGTAAAAATTATTACCGACCTACTAATAAGAAAATTCTAAAAGAATTTAGCGATAAGTTCGATTTATCAATGAAACTTGTAACTATCAAAGATTTTGGTGGTTGGGAAAAGGTTCAGAAAAAGCACTTTGCAGATGGTGGAATTTTTGATGAAATTTATGCAAAGTAATGTATAGAAGAAATAACGGAGAATTGGGTGTAACAAAATGAAGAAAAAGGTAAATAAAAGGGTTATTCCTTTTTTTGGATTGTCAATGGGTGTCACAGTAACAATGCTGAGTTTAGTTGTTTTGATACCTCTTGCATCCCTAATAATTTATACTTCAAAATTAAGTTTTAGCGAAATTATTGCAACAATTACTGCTCCAAGAGTTGTAGCAAGTTATAAAGTCAGTTTCATAACTGCTTTCATAGCTTCACTTATTAATGCAGTAATGGGTGTTATCTTAGCATGGGTTTTAGTAAGATATAAATTTCCTTGTAAAAGAATTTTAGATGGTATTATCGAATTGCCTTTTGCTTTGCCTACAGCAGTAGCAGGTATAGCATTAACAAGTTTAACTGCCGATAACGGTTTGGTAGGTAAGTTCTTTGCTAAGTTCGGTATCAGTATTGCCTATACAAAGGTAGGTATTACAGTAGCTTTAGTTTTTATAGGTATTCCATTTGTAGTAAGAGCAGTTCAGCCTATTCTCGAAAAACTGGACTCAACTTATGAAGAAGCAGCCGGTGTACTTGGTGCTAGTAGAGTAAAAATATTTTGGAAAATTATTTTTCCGGAAATTTTCCCATCAGTGCTAACAGGTTTTGGTTTAGCATTTGGCAGATGCCTTGGTGAATATGGTAGCATAGTTTTCATAGCCGGTAATAAACCATTTGAAACAGAAATCACACCACTTATTATTATGTCAAAGTTACAAGAATTTGATTATTCGTCAGCAACTGCAATTGCACTTGTAATGCTGATAGTTTCATTCTTAGTACTATTCTTAGTTAACCTAGTTCAAATTCATAACACAAAAATTCTAAAGGGAGGTAGATAAAATGGAAAACAGTTCAAAAGGCTCAAAAGTAGTTAAGTGGGTACTAATTGGAGTTAGCTTTCTTTTCATAGCAATTATGCTTATTCTACCTTTGATTACTGTACTGACAGAGGCATTTAAAGATGGCATAAAAGTCTTTTACCAAGCAGTAACAGATAAATATACAGTAGATGCAATTGTCTTAACACTTGAAGCAACAGGTATTGCAGTAATTGTAAATACTCTTTTCGGTATCTTTGCATCATGGTCAATTACTAAGTTTCAGTTTAAAGGTAAGAAAATTTTAACTACATTAATCGACTTACCGGTAACAGTTTCTCCTGTTATTGCAGGTTTGATTTTTGTATTAACATACGGTAGACAAAGTCCTATTTATCCAATACTTGATGCACTGCATATTAAGGTTATCTTTGCAGTACCGGGTATTATTTTAGCAACAGTATTTGTTACATTCCCATTTATTTCAAGAGAGCTTATTCCTGTTCTTGAGTCACAAGGCAGTGATGAAGAAGAGGCAGCAGCTTTGATGGGTGCTAATGGCTTTACAATCTTTAGAAAGATTACTTTCCCTCATATTAAGTGGGCATTCCTATATGGTGTTGTACTTTGTGCAGCAAGAGCAATGGGTGAATTTGGTGCAGTATCAGTTCTTTCAGGTCACTTACGAGGAAGAACAAACACCCTACCATTACATGTAGAAATTTTGTTTAACGAATTTAAGTATGTACCGGCATTTGCAGTTTCAGCAATACTTGTACTAATGGCTGTGGCAATACTTGTAATAAGAAGTGTTGTAGAATATAGAGGAAAGAAGGAACTATAAGATGTATGTTGAATTAAAGAATATTAACAAAACATATGGAGATTACAAAGCATCAAGTGATGTAAACTTCGGCATAGAAAAAGGCAAACTTATCGGCTTACTAGGTCCTTCCGGTAGTGGCAAAACTACAATCCTTCGTATGATTGCAGGACTTGAAAATCCCGACAGTGGTGAAATTATTATTGACGGTGAAGTTGTTAACAATATTCCTGCAAGTAAAAGAGGTATAGGCTTTGTATTCCAAAACTATGCACTGTTTAGATATATGACCGTTTTTGATAATATTGCTTTCGGTCTGAAAATTCAGAAAAAAAGTAAGAAGTATATTAGAGAAAGAGTAAAAGAACTTATTAAGTTAATCGGTCTTGAAGGTCTTGATAACCGTTATCCAAGTCAGCTTTCAGGAGGTCAAAGACAGAGAGTAGCTTTTGCAAGAGCATTAGCACCAAACCCACATTTACTTTTACTTGATGAACCTTTTGCAGCTATTGATGCAAAGGTTAGACAGGAACTTCGTTCATGGCTAAAAGAGATGATTCAAAAGCTTGGTGTTACAAGTATTTTCGTAACACATGACCAAGATGAGGCAATTGAAGTAGCTGATGAAATCATCATCACCAACAAAGGCAGAATTGAACAAAAGGGAACACCTTTTGAAATTTACCAAAAGCCGGAAACTGCTTTTTCAGCAACATTCTTTGGTAAAACTTCTTCCCTAGAAGATTACACAAAGTTCAATACTTTTGAAAGAATTGAAGGTGCAGAAAAAGCAATTGTAAGACCTGAATTTGTAAAAATTTATAAATATGGTGAAAAGCTAAAGTACAAGACTTCTGCTTCTATCGGTAAAGTTGTGAAAACTGCCTTTATGGGCGATAGAATAGAAATTACTGTTGAATGTAACGGTAGCACACTAGTTGCCACAAGAGGACTTGATGAACCTTCAGTTTCAGTAGGTGAGGAAGTAAGAGTGTTCCTATACAAAACTATTGTAACAGTTGGCAACAAAGCCCATATCCTAGATAACCTAGCACTAACAGAGGTTTCAATGGTTATCTAATATTGACAATATTCATTTCAAGTATTAAAATTTACATTAGAATTTTAAATGGGTGAAAATATTGAATTGTATTAGTCTTAACTATAAGCAAATAAAGCTTGATATTAGAAAGTCATTTGCTTTTGATGATAATGTAAAACTAAATATTATGAAACAACTTACACTGGGTGACAAAATCACCCAGTGCATTTTACTATGTACTTGTAACCGTACAGAAGTTTATTTTGACGGTAGTAAAATGTACTTTGATTATGTAATAAATGTATTGTCACAGTATTCTAATGTGTCAAAAGATGCAATCAAAAAGTACGCTATGTTCTTTGAAAATGAAAAAGCTACTTTCCATCTTTTTAAAGTAACAAGTGGAATTGACTCAATGGTTATGGGTGAGGATGAAATCCTTAGCCAAACAAGAAGTGCATATATGTTCTCTAAAAATAATAACTTTACAAGTTATGAATTCAATATGATTTTCCAAAAGTCATTTGAATGTGCAAAGATTATTAAGAATGAAACACCTTTATCCACAACATCAATTTCAGTAGCTACATTAGTAGGTAATGTTGTGTCAAAATTAGGGGACAACACAAATGTACTTGTAATCGGTGCAAGTGGTAAAATCGGTACAACAGTTGTAAAAAATCTTCTTTCACATAAAAATATAAATGTAAAAATTACTATAAGAGAACACAATAAGCAACTGTCAACTGTTGATGATAATATTGAGGTTGTACCTTATAATGATAGATATAATTATATTAACAATTCTGATTGTATAGTAAGTGCAACAAAAAGTCCTCATTATACTATTACTAAGTATGATGTTGATAATAGTGATATTAATACAAAGTCAAGATTACTTATTGACCTTGCAGTACCACCTGATATTGACAGTGAACTTGACGGTTACAATGGTTTTTCAATTTTAAACATTGACCACTTTGAAGAAATAGCAAATTACAATAATAAAATCAAAGAGTCAAGTGTTGAGTCAGCGTTGAAAATTATCTGCAGTGAAATTGATGAACTAAAGAAAGATATTATCTTTCATTCATTTTTACCTAAGATGAAGAATATGGATGATAAAGAGAAGAAAATTATTTATAAGATGAAGTCAAATTTATCTTCAAAGTCATTTGAAGAATTTATTTCAGTATATGAGAAAGAGAGTTAGTATGGGGTATTTTCCATTTTTTGTAGATGTAGAAAATCAAAATTGCCTTGTTGTAGGTGGTGGTGTGGTAGCTTTGAGAAAGATTGAAAAGTTACTGCCTTTTAACCCAAACATTACTGTTGTTTCTCCTAAAGTACATAAAGAAATTTTATCAATAAAAAATATAAATATAATTAAGAGAAAATTTGATTTTAATGATTTAAAAGAAAAATCATTTGTAATTACTGCAACTGATGATAAAGTCCTCAATAAAGAGATTTATAATTCTTGTAAAGAAAATAATATTCCTGTAAATACTGTTGATGACAAGGACAATTGTTCCTTTATTTTCCCTGCACTAGCTAGGAATAATGGTGTAACTGTTGCAATCTCAACATCAGGAAAAAGCCCTATATACGCAAAGTATCTTCGTAAAAAGATAGAAAGCTTAATCCAAGATAGCGAAAGTATAGTTGATAACCTAAGCAAATACAGAGAGAAAATTAAGAATGAAATTTCTTTAGAAGAAAATAGAAAGGTAGCATTTGAAAAGCTACTTGAATATTCTCTAAGTAATGAAAGTATTACAGATGATTTAGTAGATAAAATAATTAAGGATTTGTCAGTATGAATATAAAGATAGGTACAAGAAAAAGTAAATTAGCACTTGCACAAACAAATATGGTTGTAAATGAAATCAAAAAGCACTTTCCCTCAATTAATATTGAGGTAGTACATTTTACAACTAAAGGTGATAAAGTCCTTAATAAACCACTTATAAATATAGGTGGCAAAGGTGTCTTTGTAACAGAAATTGAAGATGCTTTATTAAATAAAGAAATTGATTTAGCAGTTCATAGTGCTAAGGATTTACCACTAAAGTTGCAAGATAATTTAACTATTTCTTCAGTTTTAAAGAGAGGAAATTATCGAGATACTTTAGTAACTGTTAAGGGTAAAGAAATAGATTTTTCTAAGGAAACTGTAATCGGTACAGGCAGTAACCGTAGAAAGTTAGCTTTTAAAAATTTATATCCAAATGCTACTTTTAAGGATATTAGAGGTAATGTAGATACTCGTTTAAATAAACTTTATAATGGTGAATATGACGGTATTATCCTTGCAATGGCAGGTCTTGAAAGGTTAGATTTATTAAGTGACAGTAGGTTTACTTTCACACCGTTTGACTATAAAGATTTTGTACCGGCACCATGCCAAGGTATAATTGCTATTGAGTCAAGAAACAATGATTTAACGGAAATTTTATCTAAAATAAATCATAAAGATACCTTTTATTCGTTCCAAACCGAAAGACATATTTTAAACATTCTTAATGCAGATTGTGGAATGCCACTGGGTGCACATAGCTTTGTAGAAAATAATAAAATCAATGTAGTATATACAAGTGACAGTAAAGAGATAATCACAAAAAGTGATTTAATAGAAAATAGATTTAACCTTGCAGAAAGTGTGGTGAGATAGTGGGGGTAGTATATTTAGTAGGTGCCGGTTGTGGTGATTATGACTTAATCACTATGAGAGGCTATGAACTAATCAAGAAGTGCGATGTATTGGTTTATGATAGTCTAATAGACAGTAAATTCCTTGACTTTGTAAAGGATAATTGTGAAAAAATTCCTGTAGGCAAAAGAGCCGGTCAAAAAAGTGCAAAACAAGAAGATATAAACAATATCCTAGTTACAAAAGGAAAAGAAAACAATATTGTTGTAAGACTAAAGGGTGGTGACCCATTTGTCTTTGGCAGAGGTGGAGAAGAAATTTTTTCTTTAAAAGAAAATAATATTCCATATGAAGTAGTACCGGGAATTACTTCCTCAGTAGCAGTACCGGAGCTTTCAGGAATTCCTGTAACTCATAGAAAAACTGCAAGAAGTTTCACCGTAATTACAGGTCATACAAAGGATGATTTGTTACCTGAGAATATGGAGCATTTTGCAAAGTTAAAGGGTACATTAGTATTTCTAATGGGACTAAATAATATTGAGAAAATTACCCAAAGTTTAATTGCAAATGGCAAAGATAAATCTACACCGTCTGCAGTAATTTCAAATGGTGCAACTAAAAATCAAGTTGTAGTAAAAGGTACTTTGGAAAATATCGCAGAAAAAGTTAAAGAAAATAATGTAAAGTCACCGGCAATTATAACTGTGGGAGAAACTTCTTCCTATGACTTTTCAAGAACAATTAAACTTCCACTTGACAACACCTCAGTTACAGTAACAGGTACTAAGAGATTTTCAGAAAAATTACAACAGAAACTTTATGAAAAAGGTGCGTCTGTAACTCACCTAAATTATCTAAAGGTAGAAAAGTATAATCAAAATAGAAATTTAGAAAATGCACTAAAGAATTTATCTGACTATTCTTTAATAGTGCTGACAAGTATTAACGGTGCAGAAATTTTCTTTGAAAAGTTAATTGAATATAAGATTGATGTACGAAAATTATCCAACATTAAGTTTGCAGTAATAGGCTCAGGAACTGCCAAAACTATGGAGAACCATGGTATTATTCCTGACATGGTACCGGCAGAATTTACTTCATTGGCACTGGGTAACTTAATTGCAAAAACCTATGAAAACGGAAAAGTACTAATCCTAAGAGCAGAGAAAGGCTCAAAGGACTTAACAGAAGTTTTGTCAAAAAATAATATTGACTATGATGATATAAAGACTTATGATGTAATTAACAGTAGCAAAAGTATGGAAAAGGAAGTAACAACCGACTACATTACTTTTGCAAGTTCTTCCGGTGTAGAAGAATTTTTCAAAAACAATTTTACAATATCAGATAGAACAAAGATTGTTTCAATCGGTAACATAACTTCAAAGTCACTGCTAAAGCATAATGTAAAGGACTTTATAACTTCACAAGTTGCCGATACAAATGGTCTTTTAAGTGCTATAATTAATGATGTGAAATTTAGAAAATAGGGGAATAGATAATGGAAAGAATGAGAAGACTTCGTCAGTCAAAAGCAATTCGTGATATGGTGGAGGAAACAAGAGTTAACAAAAAGGATTTAATCTATCCTATCTTTGTTGCTGAAGGTGAAAATATCAAAACACCTGTTGACTCAATGCCCGGTGTTTATCAGTATTCAATAGATAACCTTGACCCAATTTTAAAGGAAATAAATGATAGTAAAATTTCAGGACTTTTAATTTTCGGTGTACCTAAACATAAGGATGAAGTAGGTTCATCAGCTTATGACGACAACGGTATTACCCAAAATGCCATTAGATATATTAAGTCAAAGTATCCTAATATGATTGTTGTTGCAGATGTATGCTTATGTGAATACACTTCTCATGGTCATTGTGGTGTAGTAGACGGTGATGAAATTCTAAATGATGCAACCTTACCACTACTTTGTAAAATGTCTGTTAGCCTAGCAAAAGCAGGTGCAGATATTATTGCACCGTCAGATATGATGGATGGTAGAGTAGAGGCTATCAGAGACAGCCTTGACCATAACGGTTTTATTAACACACCTATTATGGCTTATAGTGCAAAGTTTGCATCAGCCTATTATTCACCGTTTAGAGATGCAGCAGATTCTTGTCCACATTTCGGTGACAGAAAGTCATATCAAATGAATGTAGCAAACGGTAGAGAGGCTTTAAGAGAAATTTTAGCTGATGACTATGAGGGTGCTGATATGTTAATGGTAAAACCTGCTTTAGCTTTCCTAGATATTATTGCTAAAGCTAAGGAATATACCAACAAGCCTATTGTTACTTACAATGTTAGTGGTGAGTATTCAATGGTAAAAGCAGCAGCACAAAACGGTTGGATTGATGAAAAGAAAATTGTAATGGAAAATATGATTGGAATGAAAAGAGCCGGTGCTGATATTATTATTACATATCACGCATTAGATGTAGCAAAATGGCTTGATGAAGAGGAATAATATGATTACTACAAATTCAGAAAATTTATATAATGAAGCACAAAAGTTTATGCCCGGTGGTGTAAACAGTCCTGTAAGAGCTTGTCGTTCAGTAGGCAGAACACCACTATTTATTGATAAAGCAAAGGGCAGTTATATCTATGATGTTGACGGAAATAAATATATTGACTACATTTGTTCTTGGGGTCCTAATATTTTAGGTCATTGTAGGGAAGAAGTTATTAATGCAGTTAAAGCAACTTGTGACAAAGGACTAACATTCGGTGCTTGTCATAAGGGAGAAATTACTTTAGCAAAGTTAATTCAAAAGCACTTCCCATCAATGGAAATGTTGCGACTTGTTAATTCCGGTACAGAAGCAGTTATGAGTGCCATCAGAGCAGCAAGAGGCTATACAGGCAAGGACAAGATTATTAAGTTTGAGGGTTGCTACCACGGCCATTCCGATGGATTACTAGTAAAGGGTGGTTCAGGACTTTTAACAAACTCAATCCCTAATAGTGCCGGTGTACCAAAGGGTTACACAGATACAACCTTACTTGCAAAGTACAATGATGAAAATTCTGTAGAAGAATTATTCAATGCTAACAAAGGTGAAATTGCTTGTGTTATTGTAGAGCCTTGTGCAGCTAATATGGGTGTTGTACCACCAAAGGAAGGCTTTTTACAGTTCCTAAGAGATATTACAAAGAAAAATAATGCACTTCTGATTTTTGATGAAGTTATTACAGGTTTTAGACTTTCAATAGGTGGTGCTCAAAAGTATTACAATATAACACCTGACCTTACTACACTTGGTAAAATTGTTGGTGGTGGTATGCCACTTGCAGTTTATGGTGGTAAAAGGGAAGTAATGGAGTGTGTTGCACCACTAGGCTCAGTATATCAAGCAGGTACACTTTCAGGTAATCCGGTAGCAGTTACTTCCGGTATAGAAACTATCAAGATTCTTGAAAATAGTGTATCTGAGTATGATGTACTAAATGAAAAGTCAGCAAAGATTGAAAAAACTATGAAAGAAATAGGTCTTAATGTTAACAGAGTAGGTTCAATTATGACACCATTCTTTACTGACAAAATGGTTATTGACTACGATACAGCAGTAACTTCAAATACAGAAAATTTTGCAAAGTTTTTTAACCATATGCAAAGTAACGGTATCTATTCAGCACCATCACAGTTTGAAGCAATGTTTGTTTCAATGGCTCATTCCGATGAAGATATTGATTACACTTGTGATGTAATTAAATCATTTAAGCTATAATGAATTTTATATAACAAAAAAGTGGGGACTACTTATTAATTTAAGCAGTCCCCATTTTTAGGAGTATAATAGTAGATTAAATATAATACATAAACTCAGATTCTTTTTTACCACTCTTCTGTTTACACATTTCTGTAATATCAGAAAGAGTAATTTTTTCTGTAAAATTCTGAAGAAAAGCAGTAATGTTATCCCAAACTTCTGACTTTAAGGTTTTTACAATGACAGAGTCTTCATTAACATTATAGAAGTTTACATTTTCAAGTACAGAAATATCAAGTGTATCAATAATTTCCTTTAATGTGATTTCATCACTTGGTCTTGCAATGTTATATCCACCACGAGAACCTTTGATACCTCTAATCAAATTACCTTGTCTGAGAATTGTCATTATCTGTTCAAGGTATTTGCTTGATATGTTGTGTCTTTGAGAAATGCTATACATTGTAACTGCCTCATTCTTGCCGGAGTTAAGAGCAATATCTACAAGAGCAATAATTCCAAATTCAACTTTAGTAGAGATTTTCATACAAATCCTCCCTTCTTACAATACATACAATACATATCAACTTACTAGTATTATAACACACCTTATTTTTATATTCAATATGGTAGTTTTCAGTATTAATCACGAAGAATTTTGTAGAAATAAAGAAAATTATGTATAAATTACTGAAAATACACTAAACCTATTGAAATAATAGGATTACTATATTATAATAACTACAAAATCTACTGAAAACGTAGGAAATAAAAATTAGTGGGTGATATAATGAAGTTCAATACTAAGTTACTTCATAAGGGTTTTAATGGCGACAAAGAAACCGGAGCAACAGTAACCCCAATTTATCAGGTAAGTGCTTTTAAGCATGAGTCACCTGAAAAACTGGAAAAGGTTTTTAACAACACTGCTCCGGGTTTTGCTTATACAAGAATTAGTAACCCTACAGTTTCTTCTTTTGAAAATCGAATAACTGCAATAGAAAATGGTATAGGTACAGTTGCTTGTGCCTCAGGTATGGCAGCAGTTACAATGTCACTACTAAACATTTTGCAGTCAGGGGATGAAGTTATTGCAGGTTCAGGACTTTTTGGTGGAACAATTGATTTGTTCGGTGACTTAAGTAGTTTTGGAATCAATACTAAATTTGCAAAGCATATTACAGTTGAAGATGTAGAACCTTTAATAACTGATAAGACAAAAGCAATTTTTGCTGAGCTAATCGGTAATCCTGCACTTGATATTGTAGATATTAAAAGTGTGGCTTCTTTAGCACACAGTAAGGGTATTCCTCTTATTTTAGACAGTACAACAGCAACACCTTATCTTATCAATCCATTTAAGTATGGTGCTGATATAGTTATTCATTCATCATCAAAGTACATTAACGGTGGTGGTAACTCAATCAGTGGTGTAATTGTTGACAGTGGTAATTTTAAATGGGATTATGAAAAGTATCCTAACTTAAAGGAATATTCAAAGTATGGCAAGTTTGCTTATTTAGCAAAATTAAGAAATGGCATTTGGAGAAACACAGGTTGTTGTCTTTCACCAATGAATGCCTTTATGAATAGTGTAGGCCTTGAAACTTTAGGTTTAAGAATGGAAAGACTTTGTAGTAACTCCTATAAACTTGCAAAGTTTTTTGAAGACGAAACTCCTCTTGAAGTTAACTATCCCGGTCTAGAGAGTAGTCCTTATTACTCTTTAGCCAAGAAGTACTTTAACGGCAAGGGTGGTGCTATTGTAACAATCCGTACTGGAGGCAAGGAAAAAGCATTTAAATTAATGAATAACTTGCAAATTCCTTCAATAGCGACTAATATAGGAGATACGAGAACCTTGGTAATTCATCCGGCCAGTACAATTTATATACACAATACACCGGAACAAATGGAAAATGCCGGTGTGTATGATGATACAATCAGAATTAGTGTTGGCATTGAAGATATTGAGGATCTTATAGATGACTTTAGTCAGGCTATAAAAAATATTTAAGGTATTAATTAGGAGAAAAGGTATGGCAGTAGATTACAAAACCCTAAAAAAGGGTGGCTTTATGAGACAGAAGCAGAAGAACAATTTTTCACTTAGACTAAGAGTAGTTGGTGGTAACTTAACTGCAACCCAACTTGCAAAGGTTGCAGAAGTTGCAGAAAAGTACGGTGACGGTTATGTTCACCTAACTTCTCGTCAAAGTGTTGAAATTCCTTTCATAAAGCTTGATGATATTGAAGATGTAAAGAATGCTTTAGCAGAAGGCAATGTTGAACCCGGTGCTTGTGGACCGAGAGTCAGAACAATCACAGCTTGTCAGGGTAAAGAGATTTGTCCTAGTGGTTGTATTGATACATACGCTTTAGCTAAAGAACTTGATGAAAGATATTTCGCAAAGGAACTACCTCATAAGTTTAAGTTTGGTATTACAGGTTGCCAGAACAACTGTCTAAAGACAGAAGAAAACGACCTTGGTATCAAGGGTGGTATGAATGTAAGCTGGAGAGAAAGCGACTGTATTCATTGTGGACTTTGTGAAAAGGTTTGTAGAAGTAAAGCTATCACAATTGAAAATGATGAAATCAAGATTGATAAGTCAAAGTGTAACTTCTGTGGCAGATGTGTTAAGTCTTGTCCAACAGATGCTTACGATACAGTGGAAGGTTACATTGTTTCATTTGGTGGTCTTTTCGGTAACTCAATCAATAAGGGTGAAACAATCATTCCTTTCATTGACAACAAAGAAAAGTTACTTGAAATTTGTGACACAACAATTAATTTCTTTAACGAAAATGCAAACCCTGGAGAAAGATTTAAGTTTACACTTGACAGAGTAGGCAGAGAAAAATTTGTAGATAAGATTTTGGAGGTTTATAATGGCTGATTTTAAGATTGATGATACAGTAGATATTACTGATGTTGTTTGCCCAACAACATTTGTAAAGGTAAAGATTGCCCTTGAAGAACTGGAAGAAGGAGAAATCCTTTCAGTTAAGATGAACGACGGTGAACCTGTACAGAATGTACCAAGAAGTATCAAAGAAGAAGGTCATCAGATTCTAAAGCTAATTGATAACGAGGATGGTACTTATAACTTAATTGTTAAAAAGGTTGGTGATTAACTTGGCAACAAGAATTAGCAGTGACGATTTTGAAACACAGGTGCTTTTATCAGAAACACCGGTATTGACAGAATTTTATTCTGACAGTTGTATTCCTTGTAAGCGAATGTCACCATTACTTTCACAGATTGAAAGTCAGTATGGTGATAGCCTAAAGGTAGTAAAGGTTAACATTAACTTTGATGCCGAGTTAGCAAAAGAATACGGTGTGCTTTCAGTACCAACAGTAGTATTCTTTGATAAGGGTGAAGAAGTTGAAAGACTAAACGGTCTACAACCTAAAGACTCATTAACAGAAATTATTGATACATTAGTATAAAGGGGAACAATATAATGGTTATTACAGTAGCAGGAAACAAGAAAGAAGTAAAAGACGACCTAACAGTTGCACAACTAGTAGTTGATGAAAAGGTAGAAACACCTGAATATGTAACTGTAACAATCAATGATGAATTTGTTGAAAGTGGCACATTTGATACAACTGTTCTAAAAGACGGAGATACAGTTGAATTCCTATACTTCATGGGAGGTGGACAGTAATGGCGTTTACTAACGAACAGATTGAACGTTATTCACGCCATATCATCCTAAAAGAAGTTGGTGCAAAAGGCCAGAAGAAACTTCTTAATGGTAAGGTGTTGATTATCGGTGCAGGTGGCTTAGGTGCTCCTGTAGCAATGTACCTAGCAGCAGCCGGTGTAGGTACAATCGGTATTGCAGATGCTGATGAAGTTGACCTATCTAACCTACAAAGACAGATTATCCACGCAACTAAGGATGTTGGCAAACCAAAGGTTCAGTCAGCTAAAGAAACAATGGAAGAAATGAACCCTGATGTAAAGGTTATCACTTACCATACATTTGTTACAAGTGAAAACATTATGGACCTTATTAAGGACTATGACTTTATCATTGACGGTACAGATAACTTCCCGGCAAAATTCTTAATCAATGATGCTTGTGTAATGGCTAAGAAGCCTTTCTCTCATGCCGGTATCATTCGTTTCAAAGGTCAGCTAATGACTTATGTACCCGGTGAAGGTCCATGTTACAGATGTGTATTCAAGAATCCACCACCAAAGGATGCAGTTCCAACTTGTAAACAAGCCGGTGTTATCGGTGCAATGGGTGGTGTTATCGGTAGCCTACAGGCTATGGAAGCAGTTAAGTATCTATTAGGTGTTGGTGATTTGTTAACAGGTTACCTACTAACTTACGATGCACTAAAGATGGAATTTAGAAAGGTTAAGCTACCACAGGATACTCATTCTTGTGCAGTATGTGGTGACCACCCAACTATCACAGAATTAATCGACTACGAACAAGCTGAATGTGATGGTGTATTATAATTTATAAAAATTGAGGTTGTTATGATTAAACTATCAAAATCAGATTATAATAAAATACTAGACCATGCTATTAAGGACTTGCCTGATGAGGCTTGTGGCTTAATAGCCGGTACAGTTGAAGGTGAAGACAAAATCATCAAGAAGGTTTATCTTCTAACAAATATTGACCATTCCAACGAACACTTTTCTCTAGACCCAAAGGAACAGTTAATGGCAGTTAAGGATATGCGTCAGAACGGATTTGTGCCACTTGGCAATTGGCACAGTCATCCTGAGTCGCCTTCAAGACCTTCTGAAGAGGACAAGCGTCTTGCTTATGACAGCAAGGCAAGTTATATGATTCTTTCATTAATTGATAGAGAAAACCCTGTTTTAAACTCATTCCATATTGAAAATAACACTTCACAAAAGGAAGAACTTGTGATAGAATAATTGGAGGACTTATGTACGATATAGTTATTATAGGTAGTGGACCGGCAGGATTATCTGCTTCTGTATATGCAAAAAGAGAAATGCTCAATTCAATAGTAATAGAAAAGGAATTTATGGGCACAGGTCAAATTGCAGAAAGTGACCGAGTTGATAACTATATAGGTCTTTATGGCGAAAGTGGTTATGACCTTGGAGAAAAGTTTCGTGACCATGCCATAAAGCTGGGTACAGAGTTTGTTGAAGGTAAAGTGGAAAGTATCCTTAAACAAGACAATCATTATAAACTAAAACTTTCAAATGGCGAAAATATAGAAACAAAAACTATTATTTTAGCTACCGGTACAAGCCGTAGAAAGTTGGGAATTAAAGGTGAAAAGGAACTTACCGGTAAAGGTGTTACTTACTGTGCAATATGTGACGGTGCTTTTTATAAGGACTTGCCGGTTGCAGTAGTAGGTGGAGGAGATACTGCTTTACAGGATGCACTTTTACTTTCAAAAATTGCCTCTAAGGTATATTTAATCCATAGACGAGATGAATTTCGTGGAAACAAAATTCTCTCTGAAAAGGTTAGCAATACAGAAAATATTGAACTTGTACTTTCTTCTACACCAAAAGAAATTGTAGGGGAAAAGCAAGTGGAGAAAATCATTGTTACTAAAGATAACAGTGATAGAGAAATCATTGTGTCAGGTGTATTTGTTGCAGTTGGCAGTGTTCCAAATTCAGATTTATTAAAAGAACTGGTAAAGTTAGATAATGGCTATGTTGTAGCATCAGAAGACGGTGTTACCTCAGCAGATGGTATTTTTGTTGCAGGTGATGTTCGTACCAAGAAGTTGCGACAGGTAGTTACAGCAGTATCAGACGGTGCAAATGCAGTAATGTCTGCTGAAGACTATTTGCTAAAAAGTAACTTGTAAATATCGGGAGAAGAGAGTTAACTATGAGAATAGAAAATTTACAAACTGATGTTCTGATAATTGGTGGTGGCACTGCCGGATGTTATGCAGCACTGACTATCTCAGAACATAGTGATGCAAAAGTGCTTATTTGTGAAAAAGCACATATCAAGAGAAGTGGTTGCCTTGCAGCAGGTGTTAATGCACTTAACGCTTATATTGTAGAGGGCAGAACTCCTCAAGACTATGTTGATTATGCCAGAAAAGATGCTGACGGTATTGTAAGAGGTGACTTGTTGCTTACAATGTCCGAAAGACTAAATAGTGTAACAGAAAGACTGGAAAAGCTTGGTCTTGTTATTCTAAAAGATAAAGAGGGTAAGTATGTTACAAGAGGTAACAGAAACCTAAAAATCAATGGTGAAAACATTAAGCCTATTTTGGCTGATGCAGTAAATGAATTGGATAATGTTACTGCTCTTAACAGAGTTAACATTACTGATTATGCAGTAGAAAATAACCACATTAACGGTGCTTTTGGTATTGGTATCGAGAATGATACATTCTATGTTATCAAAGCAAAAGCAGTTATTATAGCAACCGGTGGTGCAGCAGGTCTTTACAAGCCTAACAACCCGGGTTTCTCACGACACAAAATGTGGTATCCACCATTTAATACCGGTGCAGGTTTTGCAATGGGTATCAATGCCGGTGCTGAAATGACAACATTTGAAATGCGTTTCATTGCACTAAGATGTAAAGATACAATTGCTCCTACAGGTACATTAGCTCAGGGTGTTGGTGCTAAACAGATTAATTCACTTGGTGAAGTGTATGAAACTAAGTACGGTATTACAACATCTCAAAGAGTTTACGGTACAGTAAACGAAAACCTAAACGGTAGAGGTCCTTGTTATTTACAGACAGAGGGCATAACAGAAGAACAAGACGAATCTTTGCTAAAGGCTTACTTAAATATGGCACCATCTCAAACCATTAAGTGGATTGAAAGTGGCAAGAACCCTAGTCAGCAGAATGTTGAAATTGAGGGTACAGAACCTTACATAGTTGGTGGTCATACAGGAAGTGGATATTGGGTAGATACTAACAGAAAGACTACTATTGACGGACTATATGCAGCAGGTGATGTTGCAGGTGGTTGTCCTCAAAAGTATGTTACAGGTGCATTAGCCGAAGGCGAAATTGCAGCACTTTCTGTAGTTGAATATATCAAAGATAAAAATGTTGCTACTATTGATGATAAGGTAGTTAACAACCACATTGATGAGGTGGAAAACTTCCTAAAAGATAAACATTGTAAGTTTACTACCGAACAACTGGAAGAGGCTATGCAGACAGTAATGGACTCTTATGCCGGTGGTATCAAAACAAATTATCGTTTCAATGAAAAGCAACTTGAAATAGCAGATTACAAAATCAAGCAGTTAATGGAACTTTCAAAGGATTTGTATGCAGAAGATTTCCAAGAACTAATGTATATTTACGAACTGAGAGAAAGACTTACTGTTTGCAGAAGTGTAATCGCTCACCTAAAAGCAAGAAAAGAAACTCGTTGGCATAGCTTTGCAGAAAATCTTGATTACCCTGAGAAGGATAATGAACATTGGAACAAGTATGTTAACTCTATTCTTGAAGATGGTGAAATTAAGATTATTACAAGAGAATTAGTGGAGGAGGGTACAAACTATGAGCATTTCAATTGATAAGGATAAATGTATCGGTTGTGGTAAGTGTAGAAATGTTTGTCCCGGTACACTAATCAAAATGGATGAAAACAAAAAAGCATATATAAAGTATCCAAAAGATTGTTGGGGATGTACTTCCTGTATTAAGGAGTGTCCTGTCTATGCAATTAACTTTTTCTTAGGTGCCGATATTGGTGGTATGGGTAGTAATGTCCATACAGAAAAAGAAGGAGATATTCTCCATTGGATAATCAATAAACCTGATGGCAAAACAATAAACATAGACATTAATCAGAAAGAGTCAAATAAGTATTAAAGAGGAAAGAAGGAAAGATTATGAGTTATGATTCACATCTTGATGCTCTTGAAGCAGAAGCAATTTACATAATGAGAGAGGTTGCAGCAGAGTGTGAAAAACCGGTAATGCTTTACTCAATCGGTAAGGATAGCTCAGTTATGCTACACCTTGCTATGAAAGCTTTCTATCCTGAGAAACCACCATTCCCATTCCTACATGTTGATACAACATGGAAGTTTAAGGAAATGATTGAGTTCCGTGATAGAATTGCTAAGAAGTATGGCATTGATATGCTGGTTTATACTAACCAAGATGGTGTAAAACAGGGTATTAACCCATTTGACCATGGTTCATCTTATACAGATATTATGAAAACTCAGGCTCTAAAACAAGCCCTAAATAAATACGGCTTTACTGCTGCTTTTGGTGGTGGCCGTAGAGATGAAGAAAAATCTCGTGCTAAGGAAAGAATTTTCTCATTCCGTAACAAGGCACAGGCTTGGGACCCTAAGAATCAGCGTCCTGAAATGTGGAAACTTTACAACACTAAGATTGAAAAAGGCGAATCAATCCGTGTATTCCCAATTTCAAACTGGACAGAAAAAGATATTTGGCAGTATATTAAGAGAGAAAATATTGAGATTGTTCCTCTTTACTTTGCTGATGTTCGTCCTGTTGTTGAGAGAGATGGCAACCTAATTATGGTTGATGATGACCGTATGCGTCTAAAAGAAGGCGAAAAGCCAATGATGAAGTCAGTTAGATTCAGAACACTTGGCTGTTATCCACTAACAGGTGGTGTAGAATCTACTGCTCATACTCTTGACGAAATTATTGACGAAACATTAAGTGCAGTATCATCAGAAAGAACTTCCAGAGTTATTGACAATGAGGCTGCCGGTAGTATGGAAAGAAGAAAGAGAGAGGGATATTTCTAATGAAAGGTTTACTAAAATTTATTACTTGTGGTAGTGTTGATGACGGTAAGTCCACTCTAATCGGTCATATTCTTTATGACTCAAAGCTACTATATGCAGACCAAGAAAAAGCCCTTGAACTAGACAGTAAGGTCGGTTCAAGAAACGGTAAAATTGACTATTCACTTCTTCTTGACGGTCTAATGGCAGAGAGAGAACAGGGGATCACAATTGATGTAGCATACCGTTACTTTACAACAGATAACCGTTCTTTCATTGTTGCCGATACTCCCGGTCACGAAGAATATACTCGTAATATGGCAGTTGGTGCATCATTTGCCGATCTTGCAGTTATTCTAATTGACGCTTCACAAGGTGTTCTTGTACAGACAAGAAGACATGCAAGAATTTGCTCACTAATGGGTATTAAGTACTTTGTTTTTGCAGTAAACAAGATGGACCTTGTAAAGTATGACAAAGCTACTTTTGATAAAATCACAGACCAAATTAACGAACTAAAGGCTGAACTAGACCTTGAAAATGTTGTTATTATCCCACTATCAGCTACTGAGGGTGACAATATTACTGTTAAGTCAGAGAACATTCCTTGGTATGATGGCAAGACACTTCTTGATTATCTTGAAACTGTTGATATTAAGTCATCAGATAACGAAAAAGGTTTCTATATGCCTGTACAGAGAGTATGCCGTCCTGACCATACATTCAGAGGTTTTCAGGGACAAATTGAGTCAGGTGAAATTTCTGTCGGTGATGAAATCACAACACTTCCAAGTAATGAAAAAGCAAAGGTTAAGCAGATTCTTGTTGTTGATAAAGATAGCAAAACTGCAAAGGTTGGTCAACCTGCCACAATTACACTTGATAAAGAAGTGGATGTATCAAGAGGTTGCGTACTAACTAAAGACTCAGAAATCGGTGTTTATAAGAAGTTAAGAGCTTCACTTCTATGGATGGATGACAATACACTAACAGAGGGTACTGACTACCTTGTAAAGCTAGGTACAAAGACTATTCCTGCTATTGTTACAAAGATTGAATATGCAGTTGATGTAAACACAGGTGAACATATTCAGAAGGATGAACTAAACAAGAACGAAATTGCTCTATGTGACATTCTTCTAACAGAACCAATCGTTGTAGATAAGTTTGATAACCACAAAACTCTAGGTGAACTTATCCTTATTGACAGAGTTACAAATATGACATCAGCTTGCGGTGTTGTAGAAGAAACTCTTGAAAAGGCTGATTACGGCACACATAAAGCATCATTTAAGAAAGGTGAAGTTGAAGCCAGAGGCGATATTTTTGAAGAATTCTATTATGACTCAGCTAGTCAGAATGTTCTAAAGTATCAGCCTGTTAACAACACTTATTCTGTTGGTGATACTATTCCTACTGTTGGTGACTCTTATAATTACCCTGATAGCTTTGACATTATCGTACTAAGAGATAGTGTTGCTGTTAAGGTTAGAGATAAGAAGATTACAGAGATTATCCCAACTTCTGAATATCAGTATGGTAATGTACCTGTAGTTAACGGCAGAGGCTTTGAAGTAAATGCATCTTCTGATGAAGATATTAAGTCATTCTTAGCAGAATATAAGGCTTACGAAGAAGATAATAATAATGACTTCTTTACTAAGTGGCTAGACTTTGATACATACCGTAAGGTTGTTTTCAGCGTAAAGTAAGTTTTTCTGTAACAAGAAATTAAGATTATCTAAAATGGATTATCTGAAAATGATTATCTAATAATTAAAATTATTTTCAATTAAATAGAATAATTGTTTCTCTAAATTGCTGATGTATTTTGCATCAGCAATTTTTTATGCCTGATTTTATTTGACTCTAATAATTTCAATAATTAAAATAATGATAACAATTTGTTGGAGGTAAATAACTTGAAAGAAAAATTGGCTCTATAATAAATGTTGGGGTAAGAAAAATAGAGCCTACGAAAAAATATAAAAAGTAGAGCATAAATTTGAAAAATCCGTTAAAATGGAATTGACAAAAAACCAGAACGGAGGTCAAAATTATGCTCTACATTCATTTTATCGAAAAGCTAACAGGATTGCAAGGCATAACAATAAATAACATTGAAAGCAATGAAATAGCAAAGAACCACTTAATCAAAAAGGAAAAGTGCAGAGAATCATATTTCAATTACTATACTTCCTATGAATGGGGTAAACCTCAGTATTATGACTTGTGTGTAAATACAAGCAGTATGGATTTAGATGATTTGGTTCATCATGTAGAATCTTATATTAATACGAATATAAGTAATCATATTGGAAAAAAGTAATAGATATAAAGGCTAAGGAGAATTTTCTATGAGAAGGTTCTCCTTATAGCCATATCATAAATAAAATGAAAATAGAGGAATTGTTATGAGTTCAATTTTTATAATTATTGCAGGTATATTGTGGGGGATAATCTCAGTATTTGTCACATCTCTAAAGTCAATAGGTTTTTCTTCAATGGAAGTAGTAGCCCTAAGAGTTATCTTTTCAGCAATTATTTTATTAATATACCTACTAGTTACTGATAGAAGTAAATTGAAAATAAAGCTAAAGGATATACCTCTATTTTGTGGTACAGGTATTTGCAGTATAGTGTTCTTTAATTTTTGTTATTTTCAGTCAATAGAAATTATTGGTGGTGCAGCAATTCCGGCATTGTTGCTTTATACTGCTCCTATATTTGTTATGTTTATGTCACTGTTTTTATTTAAAGAAAATATAACAGTAAAGAAAGTTATTTCACTTTTAGTAACTATTCTTGGAATGTGTTTTTTGACAGGTGTGTTTTCCGGTAAAGAAACCATTACACTAGAAGGTTTTTTATATGGTTTAGGAGCAGGTTTTGGTTATGCACTTTACAGTATTTTGGGAAAGTTCTTATTGAAAAAATATGACTCTATGACTATTACAACATATACATTTGTAGTGGCATCTGTAGCAGTAATTCCGTTTTCAGGGATAATCAAAGACTATAATTTAATGCTAAATACAGAAAGCCTTTTGTGGTCACTGGGTCTAGCTTTAGTATGTACAATTTTACCTTTTATTTTATATACAAAAGGTCTACTGAAGATTGAGGCAGGCAAGGCGTCAATCGTTGCAACAGTAGAACCATTTGTAGCTGCAATAATTGGTGTAACAGTATTTAGCGAAAGTATAACAGTAGAAAAAATTATAGGTATGGTTTTAATTTTATTCGCAATCATACTTTTAAATATAAGAAAAGCAAAGTAATAATGTAATGGAGGTATTTGTATGGATATAAAAAATGTTATCAATCAGTATTATGATATGGTTCATAAAATTGCTTATAGCAAAACTCAAAGTGTTAATGATGCTGACGATTTAACACAAGAAGTATTTTTAAAATATCTTCAGTCAGACAAAAAGTTTGATAGTGATGACCATATTAAAAATCGGTTAATAAGGGTTACAATCAATACCTATTTCCATAAAAAAGGCAAAGAAAAATTAAAACTTAATGGCAGAAAAATTCCGGCAGAAAATCTTGAAGTGGAAAATTATTGGACAGAAATTGATGATACACTTGATGTTCAAGATTGTGAAATGGTAATGACAAAGTATTGTATGAGTTGTTTTGGCAAACCTGAATTTGAAAAGTATCTTCAAATTATGGATATAGATACTATAATGATTGCAGGTGTAACTGCCTCAGGTGCAATTAGATATACTGTAATGGATGCCCACTGTAGAGGTTATAATGTTATTGTAGTAAAAGATGCAATAGCCGATAGAATCCCGGTGCAGTGTATTGGAATTTGTTTGATATGGAAATGAACTTTGCCAAGACTATGTCAACAGATAATGCAATTAAACTAATTGAGCAGTATTCATAAGAAAACCTCCCTAATGTTTTAACGATAGGGAGGTTTTCTTAATCAAAAAATTCATTTTTTAGTAGCAATTTATATTTGCCTGAAAGTTTATCGTCAATTTCCATTTTGTTATGAAGATAAACACTTTGTACAAGTCCAACACCAAAGAACATTGACATTACAGATGTACCACCTTGTGAGAAGAATGGAAGTGTAATACCTACAACAGGCAAGAATCCAAGTACCATTCCAAGGTTAATGATTGTTTGAGTTGTCAGCATACCGAAAAGACCATAACAAATGCACCTACCAGCAATATCCTTTGATTTTATGGCAATTACAATAATCTTAACCATCAGCAAAATTAGAATTAGTATAAGCACAATGCACCCAACAAATCCCAATTCTTCACCTGCTACAGTAAAGATAAAGTCGTTCTGTTGTTCAGGCACAATGTTGTTCTGTACTCTAGTACCCTTACCTATTCCTGAACCGAATATTCCACCTGATGCAATAGAAACCTTACCTTGATATTGTTGCCAACCATAGTCAGTTAGTGCATTACCGTCAAGGTCAAACAGTGCAAGTATTCTGTTTCTGTGTTCATCATTCATTACAAAGCTCCAAATAAACGGAATACAGATGACCACTGCACCTAAAGCAATAGCAAAGTATCTTAACTGTACACCGGCAGTAAATGCCATAATAGCAAACATCATTAAGAAAATTAATGCTGAACCGTCATCACCTTGAAAGTGAATAATAACAATAGGTATCATAGCATGAATAAATAAAAGTAACACACCTTTTATATACTTAATAAGACCATTTTCCACAGTATAAGCAAGGTGCTTAGAAAAAGTGATAATAAAGCAAATTTTCATTAATTCAGATGGCTGAAATGTCATACCACCCGGTAGCCTGATCCAAGCAGTATCATCAGTACCGGTAACTGTAATACCGAATAAAAATACAGATACTGCAAGTAGTATCCCAACAATAGTCCAAATGTACCAGTATTTCAAAAGATTAATGTAATCAATAACAGAAAAAATTATTGCTCCTAAAATACCAATACCTACTGCAATAATCTGAGATTGTAAGTAGTTTGAGTCAGTAGCCCTCTGCAAACTATAAATCAAAATAAAGCTATATACGGTAGCACTTAGTGTTAAAAGCCATAACAACTTGTCTGTATTTGCTATGTAATCTTTAATAGAGTGTATTAAGTTTTTTATCTGTGCCACCACCTTTCTAAAATATTATAATAAAAAAATATGTCATAATCAAGAAATTATTGAAATAACTGATTTATATTTCTTTTAAGACAATTTATTATTACTACTTCTATGATATAATCAAAATGTTAATTTAGTATTCAAATTTGATATAAGGAGAGTTGTTATGCTAACAGATATTGAAATTGCACAACAGGCTAAACTAAGACTTATTAAAGATGTTGCATCTGACATTGATATTAATGAAGATGAACTGGAATTTTACGGTAAATATAAAGCTAAACTTTCTGATGAACTTTCAGAAAGAGTTAGCAAGAATAAAGACGGTAAACTTGTTCTCGTAACTGCTATTAACCCAACACCTGCCGGTGAAGGTAAAACAACTACTTCAGCAGGTTTAGGTCAGGCTATGGCTAAAATCGGCAAGAAGGCAATTATTGCATTAAGAGAACCTTCCCTAGGTCCTGTATTTGGTATCAAGGGTGGTGCAGCAGGTGGTGGTTATTCACAGGTTCTACCTATGGAAGAAATTAACCTACACTTTACAGGTGATATGCACGCTATCACTTCAGCTAACAACCTACTATGTGCTATGCTTGATAACCATATGCAACAAGGCAATGTTCTTGGTATTGACCCAAGAAGAATTCTATTTAAGAGATGTCTTGATATGAACGATAGAGCACTTAGAAATGTTGTTATCGGTTTAGGTGGCAAGGTTAACGGTGTACCAAGAGAAGACGGTTTCATCATTACTGTTGCATCAGAAGTTATGGCTATCCTATGTTTAGCAAATGATATTTCTGATTTAAAGAAAAGATTGGGCAACATTCTTGTTGCTTATACATATGACGGCAATCCTGTGTTCTGTAAGGATATTAAGGCTGACGGTGCTATGACTGCACTATTAAAGGATGCTCTAAAGCCTAACCTAGTACAGACACTAGAGGGTACACCTGCTATTATGCATGGTGGTCCTTTTGCAAATATTGCTCATGGTTGTAACTCAGTAAGAGCAACAAAACTTGCACTAAAGCTAGGTGACTATTGTATCACAGAAGCAGGTTTCGGTTCTGACCTTGGTGCTGAAAAGTTCCTAGACATTAAGTGTAGATATGCCGGTATTGCTCCATCATGTATTGTTATTGTTGCTACTTGTAGAGCATTAAAGTATAACGGTGGTGTGCCAAAGACAGAAGTTTCTGAACCTAACCTAGATGCACTAAAGGATGGTATTGTAAACCTAGGTGTTCATATTGATAATATGAACAAGTACGGTGTACCTGTAGTAGTTGCTATTAACCGTTTCTATACTGACTCAGATGAAGAATTAAAGTATATTGAAGACTATTGCCACCAAAGAGGTGCAGAGTTTGCACTTTCTGATGTATTCTGTGAAGGTGGTAACGGTGGTGTTGACCTAGCTAAAAAGGTTGTTGAAGCTTGTGAAAAGCCATCTGACTTTAAGTTACTATACGATAACGACTTAACAATTAAAGAAAAGATGAACCGTATTGCAACAGAAATTTACGGTGCAGATAAAGTTAACTACACACCACAGGCTGAAAAAGCTCTAAAGGATGTTGTTGCTTTAGGTGGTGACAAACTTCCTGTTTGTGTAGCTAAGACTCAGTATTCTCTATCTGATAATCCGGCACTTCTAGGAGCACCAAAGGGCTTTGATATTACAGTTAGAGATGTTAGAATTTCTAACGGTGCAGGTTTTGTAGTTGTTTATACAGGCAACATTATGACAATGCCGGGACTACCAAAAGTACCTGCAGCAAACAACATTGATGTTGACAAAAATAATGTAATTAGTGGATTGTTCTAATATGGAATATATAACTCATTCTGTTGAAGAAACAGAGAACCTAGCAAGTAAATTAGCCAAGAAACTAAAGGGTACAGAAGTAATTGCATTCTTTGGTGGCTTAGGTATGGGCAAAACTGCCTTTACCAGAGGTCTTTGTAAAGGTCTAAATTACTTTGACGGTGTACAAAGTCCAACATTTTCATTGGTAAATCAGTATAATGCAGATTATACTGTTTACCACTTTGATATGTACCGTATAAACACTTATGACGATTTGTACAGTACAGGATTTTTTGATTATCTAGACACAGGTATTCTTGTTATTGAGTGGAGCGAAAATATAGAAAATGCTTTACCTGATGACTATATCAGTGTTGAAATCAAAAAAGGCGAAAATGATGACGACAGAATTATTAAAATTGAAGGAATTGAACTTTAATGAAAATTTTAGGTATTGATACTTCAGCCAAAACATCTTCAGTAGGTATTGTTGAGGATGGTAAGGTAGTAGATGAAGTTTTTGTCAATGAGGGTTTAACTCATAGTGAAACAATAATGCCTATGATTGACAAATTACTAAAACAAAATAACATAAGTGTTGATGATATAGATGCCTATGCAGTTAATAACGGTCCCGGTTCTTTTACCGGTGTTAGAATAGGTGTTGCAGTAGTTAAGGGTATGGCTTTTAAGGATAACAAAGATTGTTATGAAGTTTCTACACTAGACTCTATTGCTTATAACTGTATTTATAAAGATGGTAAAGTTGTATCTTGTATTGATGCAAGAAGAAACCAAGTTTTTAATGCAGTTTATTCTGTATCAAATGGCAAACTTACAAAAGAAGTTAATGACCGTTCAATACTTATTAAGGATTTGTACGAAGAACTTAAAGATGTAGAAGAAAACATTTATTTTGTCGGTGATGGTCAAGATAAAGTACTTGATTATTTCTCAGAAAATGATATGCTTAAAGAGAACTTTAAGTTTCCGGAATATTTAGAAAATGTTCAGAGAGGTACTAATACTGCTATGATTGCTTATAATAATCAGTCTGGTAAGAAGAAAGGTAAGGATATTTTGCCTCAGTACCTAAAGCTAACTCAAGCTGAACAAGAATTAAGAAAGAAGAGGGAAAAGTAATGATAGCTATTGGTTGCGATCACGGTGGACTAGATATTAAAAATGCAGTAATCGAATACCTAAAGAAGAATGGTATTGAATACAAGGATTACGGTTGTTATACATCAGAAAGTGTTGATTACCCTAAGTATGCTTATAAAGTAGCTACAGCAGTAGCAAATAAAGAAGCTGAACTGGGTATCCTATGTTGTGGTACAGGTATCGGTATCTCTATTGCAGCAAACAAGGTTAAGGGTATCAGAGCAGCAGTTGTTAGTAATGAATTCTGTGCAGAAATGACTCGCCGTCATAATGATGCAAATATCCTATGTATGGGTGGCAGAGTTATTAACGAAGAACAGGCAGTTAAATTTGCTGACATTTTCCTAAACACACCATTTGAAGGTGACAGACACAACAGAAGATTGGATATGGTAAGTGCTATCGAAAACGGTACTTATGAAGATAAATAATTATTAGAAAGCAGGATTAATATGGAAAATCAAGTTACAGTTTTTGACCATCCTCTAATTCAACATAAGTTGACTCATATGAGAGATGAAAAAACAGGTAGTAAACTATTTAGAGAACTTGTATCAGAAGTTTCAATGCTAATGTGCTATGAAGCTACAAGAGATTTACCACTAAAGGAAGTTGAAGTACAAACTCCTCTTGTAAAGACAAAGTCAAAGGTTATTGCAGGTCGTAAACTAGCATTTGTTCCTATTCTTAGAGCAGGTCTTGGTATGCTGGAAGCAATGCTAGAGATGGTACCGGCTGCAAAGGTTGGTCATATCGGTCTTTATAGAGATGAAGAAACTCATGAACCTGTTGAATATTACAACAAGTTACCATCAGACATTGAAGAAAGAGATGTATTTGTTCTTGACCCAATGCTAGCTACAGGTGGTAGTGCAGTTGATGCTATCAACATTATTAAGAAGAGCCATCCTCATTCAATTAAGTTCCTTTGCATTATTGCAGCTCCTGAAGGTATTAAGGCACTAACTGAGGCTCATCCTGATGTTCAGGTATTTTGTGCAGCTAAGGATGAAGGCCTAAATGAAAACTGCTACATTATGCCTGGTCTAGGGGATGCAGGTGACAGAATTTTCGGTACAAAGTAATCTGTATTGTAAATTTTAAACTTAATAAAAATCAGTCGGTACACCATAAATGTACCGACTTTTCTTTTAATATAATCATATATACAAAAACACCCACACAATTAAGTGTGGGCGTAGCTTTACTCTGTAAAAGAATTATTCAATTTCATTATCACAGTAATCACAAATTTTATGATTATCTTTTAAGTAATATTTCTTAGGTAGGTAAGCCTCTTGATTAACAATACATCTAGGGTTTTTACACTTAACATCAGAAATAAACTTTTTGTCATTGCTATGGAAGAAGTAGTCTTTGTCTTCAAGTAGTAGCATAATCAGTGCCATTCTGCCGTACATACCATAAACAGCTTGTTTGAAATAACAAGCTCTTGGGTCATCATCAACTTCAACAGTAATTTCATCAACTCTAGGTAGTGGGTGAAGTACAATCATATCCTTTTTAGCATATGACATTTTTTCTGTATCAAGAATGTATTGACCTTTTTGTGATTGATAATCTTCTTCACTGGCAAATCTTTCCCTTTGAATTCTTGTCATATAAAGAACATCAAGGTCTGCAATATTGCTTTGTAAGTCATCAACTTCTTCATAAGGACAACCGGCATTATCCATAATATCCTTAATATAGTCAGGAATACTTAGTTCCTTAGTTGAGATAAGTACAAAGGAATTACCCTCAAAGTGGCTCATTGTCTTAATAAGTGAATGAACAGTTCTGCCATTCTTTAAGTCACCACAAAGACCAATCTTTAGGTGGTTTAATCTGCCCTTTTCATTAGAAAGGGTAACTAAGTCTGTAAGTGTCTGAGTAGGATGTAGGTGACCACCATCACCTGCATTAATAACAGGTACGCGACTGTAAAGTGAAGCTGCCTTTGCAGAACCCTCAACAGGATTTCTCATTGCAATAATATCAGCATAACCACTAACAATAGTAATAGTATCTTTTAGGTTTTCACCTTTAGAAACTGAAGAGTTCTGTGGATTATCAAAACCGATAATTTTACCACCTAATCTCATCATAGCAGTTTGGAAAGACATCTGTGTACGAGTTGATGGCTCATAAAAAAGAGTTGCCATGATTTTACCATCACAAACATGGCTATACTTTACCGGATCTGCCTTTATCTTTCCAGCCAACTCAATAGTTTGCTGAAGCTGTGTAAAAGTTAAATCCTCAAGATCAATGACATGTCTATGTTTCATGACAACTTCCCCCAATATTATTAAATTTGGTGCCGGTGACCGGACTCGAACCGGTACGATATCGCTATCGGTGGATTTTGAGTCCACTACGTCTGCCAATTCCGTCACACCGGCAAATCAACCGTATGTTATTATATAATAAGTATGGCTAAAAAGCAAGAATTTTTTTAATTTTTTTATTATTTAAGGACAAAACTATATTTTTATACCGGTGAAATACTGTTTTTTTCAGAAATTTTAAGTTTTATGATATTTTTTGTTGATTATGGAGCATTTTTATTATATAATGTATCTGTGTTTTTATGAAACACTTAATTTGTTAATCTATGTTTAAAAACATATAGGAGGAATAAAGGATGGAAATTAAAGAACAACTTTACGAAGGTAAGGCAAAGAAAGTTTTTGCTACAGATGACCCTGATCTATGTGTAGTATCTTATAAGGATGATGCTACTGCTTTTAACGGTAAGAAAAAGGGTACTATCGTTGGTAAAGGTGTAGTAAACAACAGAATGAGTAACTTTATGTTCAAAATGCTAGAAGAGAACGGTATTCATACTCACTATGTTGAAGAACTAAATGACAGAGATACTGTTGTTAAAAAGGTTGAAATTGTTCCACTAGAAGTTATCGTAAGAAATAGAGCAGCTGGTTCTTTCTCAAAGAAGTATGGCGTTCCTGAAGGTTCTGACCTTGCTTCTCCTATTCTTGAATTTGACTATAAGAGTGACCCTCTGGATGACCCACTGGTTAATAACTATCATATTCTTGCTCTTGGCCTAGCTACTCAGGAAGAAATTGATACTATTGCTTCAATGGCTCTAAAGATTGACCAGCTAATGATTGACTTCTTCAAGAAGTGTAATGTTGAACTAGTTGACTTTAAGCTGGAATTCGGTCGTTTCCATGGTGAAATCGTTCTTGCTGACGAAATATCTCCTGATACATGCCGTTTCTGGGATCTAGATACTCATGAAAAACTAGACAAAGACCGTTTCCGTCGTGATATGGGTGGCGTTGAAGAAGCTTACGCTGAAATGATGAAGAGAATTGGTCTTGCTTAATTTTTAATTTATTAATGGATGGTGACTCCCTTGAGCATAAATTTTAACAATTATCACAGTGAAGGTCTTCACGAAGAATGTGGTGTATTTGGTATTTATGGCAACGATGCAATAAAGCCATCGTATGCTTGTTATAACGGACTTCTTGCACTTCAACACCGTGGACAGGAAAGTTGTGGTATTGCTGTAAGTGATTGTGGTGTTATTGATTACCACAAAGATATGGGACTTGTTACCGAAGTATTCAACAATAAAATATTAGACAAACTTGACGGACAGATTGCACTTAGTCATGTCCGTTATTCAACTGCAGGCGGCTCTGTGCGTGAAAACTCACAGCCGCTTGTTATGCGTTATAAAAAAGGCACACTTGCAATTGCACATAATGGTAACCTTACCAATGCTGCCGAAATTAAGCATACTCTTGAACACAGAGGTGCTATTTTCCAAACAACTATTGACTCTGAGGCTATTGCTTATGTTATTGCTCGTGAAAGACAAAAGGTTCATTCCGTTGAAGAAGCAGTAAGAAACACTATGAATACAATCAAAGGTGCTTATTGCTTACTTGTTATGAGTCCTAGAAAGCTTATTGCTGCCAGAGACCCTAACGGATTTAGACCACTTTGTATTGGTAAAATCAACAATTCATATTGTTTTGCCAGTGAGTCTTGTGCCCTTGACGCAGTAGGTGCTGATTTTGTCAGAGATGTAGAACCGGGTGAAATCGTTATTGTTGATGAAGACGGTATCAGAAGTGATAAAACCCATTGTGGCAAGAAAAAGTCAATTTGTATTTTTGAGTATATTTATTTTGCTCGCAGTGATAGTAATATTGACGGTATTTCTGTTTACGAATCAAGAAAAGAAGCCGGTAGAATCCTTGCAAGATGTCATCCTGTAGAGGCTGACCTTGTTATTGGTGTCCCTGAGTCCGGTATTGACGCAGCAATTGGTTATAGTGAAGAATCAGGTATTCCTTATGAAAAGGGTATCGTTAAGAATAACTATATTGGTAGAACCTTTATTAAACCAACCCAGGGTGAAAGAATGAAGAGTGTTAAGATTAAACTTAACCCACTAAGTTCTATTAAGGGTAAGAGAGTTGTTGTAATTGATGACTCAGTTGTTAGAGGTACTACTGTTGATAGAATTGTTACCATGCTTAGAGAAGCAGGTGCAAGCGAAGTACATATGAGAATTTCTTCTCCACCTTTTATGTGGCCTTGTTATTATGGTACAGATATTCCTTCAAAAGGTGAGCTTATTGCTTGTAACCATACTATAGAAGAAATCAGACAAATTAGTGGTGCAGATTCCTTTGGATATTTGCCGGTTGAACATCTTAGAGAACTTACTTTCTCTGATGATGTATGTTACTGTGACGGTTGTTTCACAGGACAGTACCCAGCAGACATTACCCACAACCAGCTTGAGGGTAAAAAGCGTGGTGGTATGAATTTTAAAAATACAAAAATCAAGGAGAAAGTATAATGAGTAAAGATTGTTACGAATCCCCATTGTCTTCAAGATATGCAAGTAAAGAAATGAAGTATATCTTCAGTCCGGATATGAAGTTCCGTACATGGAGAAAACTTTGGATTGCTCTTGCAGAAAGTGAAATGGAACTAGGACTTCCTATTACACAGGAACAGATTGATGAACTAAAGGCTAATGCTGATAATATTAATTATGAAGTTGCAGAAGCTAGAGAAAAGCTTGTTCGTCACGATGTAATGAGTCATGTTTATGCTTATGGTCAGCAGTGCCCAAAGGCTAAAGGTATCATTCACCTAGGTGCTACTTCTTGTTATGTTGGTGATAACACAGATGTTATCATTATGACAGAAGGTCTAAAGTTAGTTAGAAATAAGCTTGTTACTGTTATTCGTGAACTTGCTAAGTTCGCCGATAAGTACAAGGATTTACCTACACTTGCTTTTACACATTTCCAACCTGCACAGCCTACAACAGTAGGTAAGAGAGCATCTCTATGGTTACAGGAATTATTAATGGACCTTGAAGATGTTGAATATCAGCTAAGTAAGGCAAAGTTACTAGGTTGTAAGGGTACAACAGGTACTCAGGCTAGTTTCCTTGAATTATTTGAAGGTGACCACGAAAAGTGTAAGGAACTTGACAGAAGAATTGCAAAGAAAATGGGCTATAGTGCTTGTTTTGCAGTGTCAGGTCAGACTTATTCAAGAAAACTTGATACACAGGTTCTAAATGTTCTTTCCGGTATTGCTCAGAGTGCTGCTAAGTTCTCTAACGATATTAGACTACTTCAACACCTAAAGGAAGTTGAAGAACCATTTGAAAAGAACCAAATCGGTTCTTCTGCTATGGCATACAAGAGAAACCCTATGCGTTCAGAAAGAATCGGTTCTCTATCAAGATATGTTATGGTTGATGTACTTAACGGTGCATTTACAACTGCTACACAGTGGTTTGAAAGAACACTTGATGACTCTGCAAACAAGAGATTAAGTATTCCTGAAGCATTCCTAGCTATTGACGGAATCCTTAACCTATATGCTAATGTTACAGATGGTCTTGTTGTTTATCCAAAGGTTATTGAACAGCGTCTAAGAAAAGAACTACCATTTATGGCTACAGAAAATATTATGATGGATGCCGTAAAGCGTGGTGGTGACAGACAGGAACTTCACGAAAAAATCAGACAACACTCTATGGCTGCTTCCAGAGTAGTCAAAGAAGAGGGTGGTGAAAATGATCTTCTTGAAAGAATTGCAAATGATAAGTCATTTGGTGTTACTCTTGAAGAACTAGAGGCTATTCTTCAGCCTTCAAAATATGTTGGTCGTGCTCCACAGCAGACAACAGACTTCTTAAACGAAGTTGTATATCCTGCTATTGCTCCTTACGAAAATATTGAGGACGAAAAGGCAGAAATCACAGTATAAACAAATGATGCAAATTATTTGCATTTTGAAAGGATGTCAAACAAATGGTTAAAGCTATAGTTGGTGCTAACTGGGGCGATGAAGGTAAGGGCAAAATTACTGATGTATTAGCTCAGAACTCTGATGTAGTAATTCGTTTTCAGGGTGGTGCTAATGCAGGACATACTATCGTAAATGAATACGGTAAGTTTGCACTTCACCAGTTACCATCAGGTGTATTTAATGGCAATGTTACAAATATTATCGGTAATGGCGTTGCATTCTCAGTAGAGAATTTTGTAAAAGAAATGAAGGAATTAAAGGACAGAGGTGTTCCTGAACCAAAGATTTTAATTTCTGACAGAGCTCAAATCGTAATGCCTTATCATGTTGCATTTGACTGCTATGAAGAAGAAAGACTAGGCAAGAACTCTTTTGGTTCAACAAAGAGTGGTATTGCTCCTTTCTATTCAGATAAGTATAGCAAAATCGGTTTCCAGATTAATGAACTTTATGATGATATTGATTATCTAAAGGAAAAGATTGCAAGAACTCTTGAAGTTAAGAATGCAACACTTAAGAATCTATACAACAAACCTCCAATTTCAGTTGACGAAATCTTCAACAAGCTAATGGAATACAGAGATGCTCTTGCTCCATATGTTGCAGATACATTTACTTTCTTGCATGATGCTTGTAAAGATGGCAAGAATATTCTATTAGAGGGTCAGCTAGGCTCACTAAAAGATACTGACTTTGGTATCTATCCAATGGTTACTTCCAGTAACACAATTGCCGGTTATGGTGCAGTTGGTGCAGGTGGTATTCCTCCTTACGAAATCAAGGATATTGTTACAGTTGTTAAAGCTTATTCAAGTGCAGTAGGTGCAGGTGAATTTGTTTCTGAAATCTTCGGTGAAGAAGCTGACGAACTTCGTAGAAGAGGTGGCGACGGTGGCGAATTTGGTGCTACAACAGGTCGTCCTCGTAGAATGGGTTGGTTAGATTTAGTTGCTACAAGATACGGTTGTCGTGTACAGGGTGCTACTCAGGTTGCATTTACTGTTCTTGATGTTCTTGGTTATCTTGATGAAATCCCTGTTTGTGTTGGTTACGAACTAGACGGTGAAGAAATCGACTACTTCCCATCAACAACAAAGCTAAAGAGATGTAAGCCAATTCTTAAGAAACTTCCTGGTTGGAAGTGCGACATTAGTGGTATTAAGAATTACGAAGACCTACCTGAGAACTGCCGTAACTATATTGAATTTGCAGAAAAAGAAATCGGTGTGCCAATTACTATGGTTTCTAACGGTCCTGCAAGAGAAGATATTATTTACAGATAATTTTGAGGTGTGTAATGGCGAAAGCAAAAGAAAAAGTTCTTGTTCTTGACTTTGGTGGTCAGTACAACCAGCTTATTGCAAGACGAGTTCGTGATCACCATGTATATGCTGAAATTAAGCAGTACACTACAGATATAGAAGAAATTAAGGCCGAAAATTATAAGGGCATTATTTTTACAGGTGGACCAAACTCAGTTTATGATATGAGTTCACCACATTATTCAAAAGAAATTCTTGAACTGGGTATTCCGGTTCTTGGCATTTGTTATGGCTGTCAGCTAATCACATGGATGTGTGACGGTAAGGTTGAATCAGCTATTAATAGCGAATATGGTAAAATTCAAATTGATATTTCAAAGTCTGATAGCAAACTATTTAAGGATGTTCCTAAGGAAAATATTGTTTGGATGAGCCACACTGACTATGTTAGTGAAATTCCAAAAGGTTTTGAAGTAACTGCATCATCAAAGGATTGCCCTTGTGCAGCTTTTGAAAATGTAGATAAGAACCTATACGCAGTACAGTTCCATCCGGAAGTTACTCACTCAGAATATGGTAATGTAATTCTAAAGAACTTTCTTTATGATGTTTGCCATTGTTCAGGTGACTGGCAGATGGATAGCTTTATCGACAATACAGTTAATGCACTAAGAGAAAAGATTGGTGATAAAAAGGTTGTCCTAGGTCTTTCCGGTGGTGTTGACAGTTCTGTTGCAGCTGCACTTCTAAGTAAGGCAGTAGGTAAGCAATTAACTTGTGTATTTGTTGACCAAGGTTTAATGCGTAAAAACGAAGGTGACTTTGTAGAAGAAACTTTCACAAAGTTATTTGATATGAACTTTGTTCGTGTAAATTGTGGCCACGAATTTATCTCTAAGTTAAAGGGTGCAACAGACCCTGAAGACAAGAGAAAGATTATCGGTACAGAATTTTATAAGGTATTCTGGGATAAAATCAGAGAAGAAGCTGATGGTGGTTTCTTTGCTCAAGGTACAATTTATCCTGACTGTATCGAAAGTGGTAAGGGTAACGCAGACAAAATCAAAACTCATCACAATAAGGTTGCAATGCCTGAAGACATTAAGTTTGATGATGTTGTTGAACCACTTTGTGACCTGTTTAAGGATGAAGTTAGAGTTGTTGGCGAAAAGCTGGGTATCCCTAAGGAATTAGTTTGGAGACAACCATTCCCGGGTCCCGGTTTAGGTGTTAGAATTATTGGCGAAATCACAGAAGAAAAGATTAAAATTCTTCAAGATGCCGATGCAGTTTTCAGAGATGAAATTGCAAAGAGTGGTATCGCACAGGATTTAAGCCAGTTCTTCTGCGTACTACCGGATGTTAGAACAGTTGGTGTTATGGGTGACCATAGAACATATGACCACCTTGTAGCAATTCGTGCAGTTACTACCGATGACTTTATGACTGCCGACTTTGCAAGAATCCCTTATGATGTCCTTGCAAGAGTCTCTAATCGTATCGTTAACGAGTGCGAACATATCAATCGTGTAGTTTATGATATTACATCAAAACCCCCTGGTACGATCGAGTGGGAATAGTTCCCTTTGGTTTATATGTGCCGAAAAAACCAGTATTAACTGGGTTACCATAAGGATACCTTTGTTTAATCGGGCGCCGAATGGCAGGTAGTGCATATGCACCGCCTGTCTTTCGCCTTTTTTATGATCTTTACATTTCGGTGACATTGCCGATGTAACGGAAATAAATATCAATCTGCTGTTTAAACTCTGGGGTGTATGATTTTTGATTTTTAGCCATTGTGTTGAACTCCTTTTTCTATAAGTATAGCTTGTTTAACATTTCGTGTCTATGGTTATATTCTAGCACCAGTATAGTTCTGCGATACCGTTTCTTACACCACCCTGTACGAAAAAATACACTACCGAAATAACTTGACCGTGTAGGCGTTGCTTGTGTTTGATCCGTCCTGTCTGCAGCGCTTTTTCTTTTTCAAGACTTCGGATTGCTGCGTCCACCGTCTTTTTGTCAATCAGCATTCCTCGGCGATCAGCCGCCGTGACGGAAAGCAGACACCGTTTTTATCGCTGTGTTTTACAAGGCAGCAGTAGACGGCGTAATCTCTCGGCTTTAATCGGTAGTCGCTTATGCGGTTTGAAATGATTGAAAATTTTATCCCCTCACTTTTCATGCCGAAAATCGGGTGTTCTAACACCTTAAAATTGAGAATTTACAAAATGTTCAAAATCTCGAGGGCTATCCGCCAAAAGAAAACAGGTAAAGGACGGTGAGATTCTCTGCCTGTTGCAGTATATATTTTCGAAACAGAAACAGAATCGTGCGATCCCGTTTCCGATTATCTTACTTTGTTACGGTTCTAATTCAGGTGTCGGCTCGTACACTTCCATCATCAGCCGTGATGTAAATCGAAATCCGTTTGTGAACGCTTGTAGCTCATGCCGGTTATAATTTCTGCATCCGTTTTTTAATTTGTTCGAACGGAACCTTTTGCTGTTCTGTGAGAGTGGCTCTGAGTTCCGTTTCAAGCCGCACAACGGTTACAAACGATCCGCCTTTGTCTGTGCCTTTTTGCTATACTCTGCACTGTTTTTTGAAAGAATGAGCGTCTTAATGCAATCTTAATACAGAGCGCTGAATCATTACACCGTTTTATTATGTTTCACGGTATTCTCTTTATAAACAAGAAGAAATAGGAGAAGTATATATGTCTGAAATTACACATAGAAAAAAGAGGCTGTCATCCTTTAAGCTGATCGTTTTGGGCTTTGCCAGTGTCATAGTGCTTGGAGCGCTGATATTGATGCTGCCGTTTTCATCGACTGCCGGAGTTGTTACGCCGTTTCATGAGGCGCTGTTCACATCGACCTCCGCCGTTTGCGTTACGGGGCTGGTCGTGCAGGATACAGGTAGCTATTGGTCCGCTTTCGGGCAGACGGTAATACTGCTGATGATCCAGATAGGCGGGCTCGGTGTTGTGACAGTTGCGGCATTTTTCGCTATGCTGTCCGGCAGAAAAATATCGCTGATGCAGCGCAGTACCATGCAGGACGCCATCTCTGCCCCGAAGGTCGGCGGGATCGTCCGCCTGACCCGCTTTATTGTACGGGGAACTTTTTTGATCGAGCTTATCGGAATGCTCGTCATGCTGCCGACATTTTGCGGAAAATTCGGTATCAAGGGAATTTGGATGGCGGCATTTCATTCGATTTCCGCCTTTTGCAACGCCGGCTTTGACATACTCGGCACCGCAGAAAACAAATACCCGTCTCTTACGGAATACATCGGAGAGCCTACAATAAACATTGCAATTATGCTTTTAATTATTGTGGGCGGTATTGGATTTTTGACCTGGGACGATATTTACACAAACAAGTGGCATTTCAAAAAATACCGTATGCAAAGTAAAGTCATATTGGTAACAACGGCAATCCTCATTATCGCTCCCGCAGTATTCTTTTTCTTCTGTGATTTTACGGGGATGCCGCTCGGCGAAAGGATTCTTGCGTCGCTTTTTCAGTCTGTCACACCGAGAACCGCCGGTTTCAATACCGCCGATCTTCCCGCTATGACCGGTTCCTCTAAGGCAATTATGATTCTGCTGATGCTCGTCGGAGGATCGCCCGGCTCCACGGCAGGCGGTATGAAAACGACCACGTTTGCCGTTCTGATTCTGAGTGCATTCTCCGTCTGTCGCAAAAAGGATGATGCCGAAGTCTACGGCAGGCGCATTGATGGTTCGACAGTGAAAAACGCCGTAACCATTGCCGTAATGTATTTCCTGCTGTTTTTTATCGGTGGCATTGTTATCAGCATGGCAGAGGGTCTGCCGCTTAGCACTTGTCTTTATGAAACGGCATCCGCCGTCGGAACGGTCGGGCTTACGCTCGGGATCACACCGCAGCTCGGCATTCTGTCTCAGCTTATTTTAATCGTCTTAATGTATCTCGGTAGAGTCGGTGGACTCACCCTGATTTATGCGGCGATCTCCAATAAAAATCAGAGCGTCGCAAAGCTGCCGCTCGAAAAGATCACAGTTGGATAAAGGAGTTAGTATATTATGAAAAACATATTGTTAATAGGCCTCGGCAGATTCGGAAAGAATATCGCTTTGCAGCTTAACAAGTTAGGACACGAGGTGATGGCAGTAGACAACAACGAAGAAAGAGTCAATGACATTCTGTCGATCGTTACCAATGCGCAGATCGGCGACAGCACAAACACGGAGTTTTTAAAGTCGCTCGGCATCAGAAACTTTGATGTGTGCATCGTCACCATCGGTGGAGATTTTCAAAACTCGCTGGAAACCACTTCTTTGCTGAAGGAGCTCGGTGCAAAATTAGTTGTGTCCCGCGCCGAGCGTGATGTGCAGGCAAAATTTCTTCTGCGCAACGGAGCGGACGAGGTCGTTTCCCCAGAAAAACAGGTAGCAAATTGGGCTGCTATTCGGTACACCGCCGACCACATTCGGGATTATATTGAGGTTGATGAGGCTCATGCCATTTTTGAGGTAGAGGTGCCGGAGGGATGGGTCGGCAAATCCGTCGGGGAACTGGATATCCGCAGAAAATACAGCATCAATATTATGGCGACTAAGGAGAACGGAAAAATTAATATGGCAGTTACGCCGGAAACCGTTCTTACGGACAAGATCACCCTTTTGGTTCTCGGTGCTTATAAAGAACTGCAAAAGTGTTTTCACATTTGACAGAGGTGAACGGAATTGGCTGAGTTATTGCTGATTGTCAGTCTGCTTGGCATATTTGCTTTCGGATTTTATCTTATGATCAGGCTGGACCGATTTCTTGAAGAAAACAGAAAGGCATTGTTAAGGGAAAACGAATCCTGCAAGCCTTCCGAAGTTCTGCTGCCACATGGGCTGTCCGACAGTGAGATATTAAGCGAGATCCACCGCTTTCGGGAAACGCACGGAAAGGTCGATATTATTCTTTCCGACAGCAAAGAGAATACATTTTAGTTTGCGGTAGATTATTTCACGATTTTGATGTATAATAAAACAAAAGGACGGTGACCAGATGAAAACACAAACCGAGCAGTCAAAAAAAGGCGCAGACGAGCATATCCTTGTCTGCCTATCCTCTTCGCCGTCCAATGCAAGGATCATACACACCGCCTCAAAGATGGCTAAGGTCCTTCATGCAAGATTTACCGCCATCTATGTGCAGACGGATACGGTTATAAATGATGAGGATCAGTCCCGACTTTCGCAGAACATACAGCTCGCGCAAAAGCTCGGCGCCGAGATCGTTATGACGCATGGCGAGGATGTACCACTTCAGATCTCGGAATATGTCAGGCTTTCCGATGTCACAAAAATCGTGATTGGTCAAAGCAGCGCCAGACGAAGATGTCTGTTTGGGATACCAACTCTCACCGAAAAGCTGATTTTCTCCGCCCCTGATGTTGACATTCATATTATTCCAGACACGCTGAACTACACAAAGCCTCACAGACGCCGTCTGTTCTTTGGTACAGAGATACCTTCGCTGCGGAATATTGCCGTGACCGTTCTGGCGCTTGCCGTATGCACGGCGATCGGGCTTCTGTTCGATCATCTCGGCTTTTCCGATACCAATATCGTTACGGTATATATCCTCGGTGTGCTGATGATCTCCGTTTTGACCAAAGGATACCTTTGCAGTATGGCAGGCTCATTTCTAAGTGTTGTATTGTTCGGATTTTTCCTTACCGAACCCAGGTTGTCCTTTCAGACCTATGCCGTAGGCTATCCCGTTACCTTTGCAGTCATGCTGGCATCTTCCATTCTCACCGGCACGCTTGCCTCGAAGCTGAAAGATCATGCAAGGCTCTCGGCTCGCTCCGCGTTCCGTGTGCAGGTGCTGTTCGACACTGACCGTCTGCTGCAAAAAGCAAAAAGCAACGATGATGTTTTAAGCGTCACCTGTATGCAGCTCTCGCGACTGCTTGACCGAAGCATTGTTGCCTATATGAAAGGCGAAAACGGAATGTTGTCCGGTCGGCTGTATGCCGAAAAAAAGGATACACACGCTGAAAAGCTGCTAAGCGATGCAGAGCGGCAAACCGCAGAATGGGTGTTTCAAAATGGTTGCCGTGCAGGAGCAACGACCGCACAGTTTAGAAAATCCGAATGTCTTTATCTTGCGATCCGTGCAGGCGGCAGAGTCTACGGGGTGATCGGAATACCGATGAAACCCGAAAAGCCCGATTCATTTGAAGGCAGCATCGTACTTTCGGTTGTGAACGAATGTGCTCTGGCAATGGATAATGCTCACAACGCCGCCGAAAAGGAACGGGTGGCAGATCTTGCAAAAAGCGAGCAGCTGCGTGCCGACCTTTTGCGGTCAATCTCACACGATCTGCGCACGCCGCTTTGCTCCGTTTCTGGTAATGCGGACACGCTTTTGCATAACGGAAGCTGCCTGGACGAAGCAACCAAACAGCAGATCTATAAAGATATTTATGACGATTCCGAATGGTTGATCGGCGTAGTGGAAAATCTTTTGTATGTCACAAGACTGAATGACGGACGCCTAAAGCTGGAACTTACCGACCAGCTTGTGGACGAAGTGGTCAACGAAGCCGTTTCGCATTTGAAGAAAAAATCGGTCGGACACAAGGTGACGGTAAGGTGCGACGATCTGATCCTTGCCCGTATGGACGCACAGCTTATCGTGCAGGTCATCGTCAATCTTATTGACAACTCCTTGAAATATACCGAACAAGGCTCCGAGATCTGCGTAAGTGTCGAAAAACAGGGTGGGAATGCCGTGATCCGTGTCGCCGATGACGGAAACGGAATTGCAGACGATGTGAAACCGCACATTTTTGAAATGTTTTACACCGGAAAAAACACAGTCGCAGACAGCCGCAGAAGCTTTGGAATCGGGCTTACCTTGTGCAAAGCGATCGTCGAGTTGCACGGCGGGACGCTGACGCTTGCCGACAATGTACCGCACGGCTGTGTATTTACCTTTACTTTACCACTTAGCGAGGTGACTCTGAATGAATAAACCCCTTGTTCTCGTTGTGGAGGACGACCGTCCTGTCCGCAATCTGATCGTAACAACATTAAAGGCGCACGATTACCGCTATCTGACTGCAGAGAACGGACGCGGTGCCATTATGGAGGTGACCTCCCATAACCCGGATATCGTTCTGCTGGATCTGGGGCTGCCGGATATCGACGGCACACAGGTGATCGAAAGCATCCGCTCATGGTCAAATATGCCCATTATTGTGATCAGTGCGCGTAGCGAGGATAAAGACAAAATCACGGCGCTGGATGCCGGGGCGGACGACTATCTGACAAAGCCATTTTCCGTAGAGGAGCTTTTGGCACGGCTTCGTGTCACGCAAAGAAGACTGTTGCTTTTGCAGGCAAACAGTGACACCGACTCACCAATTTTCCAAAACGGCGAGCTTAAAATTGATTATGCCGCCGGCTGCGCTTATTTAAACGGGGAGGAATTGCACCTGACCCCGATTGAATACAAGCTTTTGTGTCTGCTCTCTCATAATGTCGGAAAGGTGCTGACGCACACCTTTATCACGCAGCAGATTTGGGGCAGCAGCTGGGAAAACGATATTGCTTCTCTGCGGGTGTTTATGGCGACCCTACGCAAAAAGCTGGAGCTGCAAAAGGACAGTCCACAATACATTCAGACGCATATCGGCGTCGGTTACCGTATGCTGCGGGTAGACTGAGAAAAGCGTGGACTTTGTTTCTCACCTTTCTTAAAATCGGCGCCTTTACCTTCGGCGGCGGATATGGGATGGTTGCCCTTGTAAGAGAAACAGTCTTTTTCGGCTCTATAATAAATGTTGGGGTAAGAAAAATAGAGCCTACGAAAAAATATAAAAAAGTAGAGCATAAATTTGAAAAATCCGTTAAAATGGAATTGACAAAAAACCAGAACGGAGGTCAAAATTATGCTCTACACTTATTCTATCGAAAAACTAACAGGATTGCAAGGCATAATAATAAATAATATTGAAAGCAATGAAAAAGAGGTCCATATTCATTGTGAATTGGAAAGAAAACCTCATAAGTGCCCTAATTGTGGTTGTGTAACAGATTGTGTTCATGACTACAGAGTACAACTAATTAAGGATATTCCATCCTTTGGTAAGTTCGTGTATATTCATCTGAGGAAAAGAAGATACCGTTGTAAATGTGGAAAAAGGTTTGCTGAAGATAATAATTTTCTTGCTAAATACCAAAGATATACAACAAGATTTATCATATATATAAATGTATGATTTAATCAAGTATTTTAAGGAGTTCCTAAAGAAAACAGGATGGAAGTTGAGTTATTTGTAAGTGATATGTGGAAAACATATTCAAATGTATCCGAAACTTGGCTTAAAAATGCAACACAGGTAGTGGATAAATACCATTGGATAAGGCAGATAATATGGGCATTTGAAAGAGTACGAAAAGAGGAACAGAAGAAGTTTCCAAAGAGTGAAAGAAAGTATTTCAAACACTCAAGAAAGCTGTTATTAAAACGATTTGATGAATTAAATGATGAACAAAAGCAACAAGTAAATATTATGTTGTATAAATCAGCAAACCTGAATATTGCACACTGGTTTAAAGAAGATTTTCTCAAAATACTTGATTGCAATGACAGAGAAGAAGCCAAGAAAAGAATGTCTGAATGGATAAATTCAGCACTTGATAGTGGAATTGCACATTTAGAGAAATGTGCAAAAACAATGCTTAATTGGCAGAATGGTATATTAAATTCATTCTTAACACCGATAACTAATGGTTTTACAGAAGGCTGCAACAACAAAATCAAAGTTCTAAAAAGGAATGCTTATGGTTATCAAAATTTTAATAGATTTCGTAACCGTATTTTACATATGTTTTCGCTACAAAAGCAAAAACAAGTGATAGCTTAATACTATCACTTGTCTATCTAATCTATTTCATTTTATTGGATTTACCCCAACTATTGACATAGAGCCGGAATAAAAAGACTCAAGAATTTTTAATTCTTGAGTCTTTTTTATATATGAATTGTGAATATAATTCAATATATAATTAAAAAAATACAAATACATATTGAAATGTTTATTGTACTATGATATAATATCACTAAATTATTTAAAATATATAAAAAATAATTATGTACAGTATATTATCTGTGTAAAATTACAAAAGATAAGTCCCATAAATGGGACAGTAAAATAAAAAAAGACCTGCTTTTGCAGGTCTTAAATCACACAATGTGACAGTTGCAAATTAATGCAACGATTTGAATAAATTTTTATTTGAACTCGTAGTGTAATCTCATAAGGTTTTAAGATTGTCTTAATTATATACTTAAAATTTTTAGTTGTCAATACAAAAGGAGAAATTTTTATGAAAGATTATTATGTTGGCTTTGATATAGGTACTGAATCAGTAGGATGGGCAGTGTCTGATTTTTACTACAATTTATGTAAATTCCATGGGAAGTCTATGTGGGGCTATGAACTCTTTGATGAATGTAATACTGCTGTTGACAGGAGAACTTTCAGAAATTCTAGAAAAAGAATTGATAGAAAGAAGCAAAGAATTGCATGGTTACAAATGCTGTTTAACGAGGAAATATCCAAAGTAGATATTGCTTTTTTTCAAAGACTGAAAGAAAGTAATCTTTATCTTGAAGATAAATCAACCAATGTGCCTTATGCAGTATATGCAGATAAAAATTATACTGATGTTGATTATCATAATGCTTATCCCACAATTTATCACCTTAGGAAGGATCTCATTGAAAGAGAGGATCCACATGATATTAGATTGGTTTATCTTGCATTGCATCATCTAATTAAGAATAGAGGTCACTTTTTGTTTGATAATCTAAATTCTGATTATGATAGTGATTCTTCTTTTGATTTTCTTTATGATGATTTAGTTACCTATTTAAGTGAGGAAATGGGTATTGTACTTGAATGTAGTGATTCCTCAAATGTTGCTGATGTTCTCAAGGATAAAAGCAAGAGTAGAAGTGTTAAGAAAAAAGAACTTAGTAATTATTTTCAAATTACTAAGAAGAACAACCCACAGGAAGTTGAGATTATTACTTTGCTTTGTGGACTGAAAGGAACTTTATCTACTATTTTTAGTGATAAAACTTTGGATGATGCCGAAAAAAATAAAATTGTTTTTGATAACAGTTTTGATGAAAATGAAGATGATTACATTGCTATATTGCAAGACAGATATGAACTTATTGAAAAAGTAAAAGCAATTTATGATTGGGCTGTTTTAGCTGATATTCTAAACGGTGAATCTTATATATCTTTTGCTAAGGTTAAAACATATGAAGAACATAAGAATGATTTGAGAATGTTGAAGGACTATGTTAAAGAAAGATGTTTTGACAAGTATGATGAAATTTTTAGGGTTTCATCCGATATTCCAAACTACACTTCATATAGTGGAAAGTATAAGGAAAACGGTAAAACAGGAGTTTTAGCAAGAAAGAACAAAGCAACACAGGAAGAATTTTGTTCATACCTATTGAAGTCCTTTAAGAATCTTGACCATTCCGGTTATGAAGATATGTTCCTGAAAATTGAGAATAACACCTTTATGCCTAAGATAGTGGTAAAAGATAATGGTGTTATTCCAATGCAAGTTAATGAAAAAGAAGTAAAGATGATTCTGAATAATGCCTCAAAATATCTTCCTTTCCTAAGTGAAAAAGATTGTGATGGCATTTCTGTTAGTGACAAAATTCTAAAGATTTTTCAGTTTAGAATCCCTTACTATGTTGGTCCTTTAAATACTCATAGTGATAATTCTTGGCTTATTAGAGGTAAAGAAAAAATTTATCCTTGGAATTTTGATAAGGTTGTAGATGTTGAAAAGTCAGCAGAGGCTTTTATTACTAATCTAACAAGTAAGTGTACATACTTATTTGATAGGGATGTTATTCCTAAAAATTCAATTCTATATAGCAAGTTTATGGTTCTTAATGAACTAAATAATTTGCGTCTTGATGGTGAGAAACCTGATGTTCAGTTTAAGCAAGATATATTTAATGATCTTTTTATGCATCACAAAAAAGTGACAAGAAAGAGTCTTGTAAATTATATCAAATCAAAGACAGGTGAAACACCTGACATTACAGGAATTGATGGTGACTTCAAAACAAGTATGCGTTCAGCTATTGAACTTTCTTCTTATGATTTAGATTTAGAAGAAAAGGAAATGATTATTTCTTCTATTACCATTTTTGGTGACGATAAAAAGTTACTGAAAAAAAGATTGAAGAAAAACTTTGCTGATAAGTTATCTGATGATGATATTAAGAAGATAAGCAAGTTAAAATATAAAGATTGGGGAAGATTTTCTAAAGATTTATTAACTGAAATTTATGATTTTGATGAAAATACCGGTGAAGTAAAGGATAATATCATTAATTCCCTTTGGAATACTAATGATAATTTTATGGAACTCTTAGGCTCAAAATATAATTTCCAAAAGAGCATAGAAAATGCTAATAGAGAAATTCAAAACAGTACTTCTATTAGAAAAATGGTAGAAGCATTATATGTATCTCCAAAGATAAAAAGACCTATTTATCAGTCTTTACTTATTATGAAAGAAATTGAGAAGATACAAAAGAGCCAACCTAAGAAGATATTTGTGGAAATGACTCGAAGTGATGGTGTTAAAGGGGATAAAGGACGTAAACACTCTCGTAAAAAGCGTCTTGAAGAACTTTACAAAAATTGCAAAGAAGATTCCGGTGAACTTTGGGAAAGTTTAGAGAAAACACCTGACAATGAATTTCAACAGGATAAGTTGTATTTGTATTACACTCAATTTGGAAAATGTATGTACACCGGAGAAAGCATTGATATTTCAGATTTGTTTAATCAAAATATCTATGATATTGATCATATTTTCCCTAGATCAAAGGTAAAAGATGATAGCCTTGATAACCGTGTATTAGTTAAGAGAACAGTGAACTCTCATAAGGATAATGACTATCCTTTAGATAAGTCTATTAGAGATAAGATGAAATCTTTTTGGTATGTACTTTATTCTAAAGAGTTAATCAGTAAGAAAAAGTTTGAAAGACTTACAAGGTCAACAAGCTTAACAGACAGTGAACTTTCCGACTTTATTGCTCGTCAACTTGTAGAAACTTCACAGTCAACCAAAGCTGTAGCTGATATTCTTAAAATTTTATATCCAAATACTGAAATTGTTTATGTTAAGGCTAGATATGCTTCTGAATTTAGAAAAAAATACGATATGCTAAAATGCAGAACAGTCAATGATATGCACCATGCAAAGGATGCATACCTTAATATTGTTGTTGGTAATGTGTACAATGAAAGGTTTACTCATAATAGAATTAACTTTATAAAGGGTTTGCAGACTAAGAAATATAGTATGAACAAAATGTTTAGTTATGATGTTAAAAATGCATGGATTGCTGAAGATAATTATTCTTTGAATATTGTTAAGAAAACAATGAATAAGAATAATCCTATCTATAGGAGATACTCTTTCGTTCAGCATGGAGCACTTTTTAAAGTTTTACCTCTTAAAAAGAGCAAAGGACAAGCACCGTTAAAGGGAAATTCACCACTTTCTAATATTAACAAGTACGGTGGTTATGATAAGCCAACCTCTTCTTACTTCTCATATGTTGAATTTGAAGGTAAGAAAGGAAAGAAAAGTCGTCAATTTGTACCTATCGATAGCTACTTAAGAAAAGAATATGAAGGAAATCCTATTCAGTATTTAACAGAAAGATTAGGTCTAGTTAATCCGAAAATTCTTATTCCAATTGTGAAGTACAATGCTTGTATTGAAATTGATGGATTTAGAATGAATATTAGCAGTAAGTCAAATGGTGGTAAGACAATAGTATATAAATCAGCAATGCTTTTGGTTTTAGGTTACAAAGGTGAGTTGTATGTAAGAAATATTACAAAATTACTTGAAAGCCCTGAAGATCATACTATTACTGAATTTGATGGTGTTTCTTTTGATGAAAACATCGATTTATTTGATTCTTTAGTGAACAAAATGTGTAATACAATTTTAAAAGTAAAGTATTCAGATATGGGAAAAAAGATTAATCAAAAGAGAGATGTATTTCTTTCTCTTGATATAAGAACACAATGTTTTGTTTTAAATGAAATTTTAAAAATATTACATTGTAACGTTTTAATGGGAGATTTATCGAAAATAGGTCTGGCTAAAAAATCTGGTGCACTTACTTCTAATTCTGTATTAACTGAAATTAAAAATGTAAAATCTATTTACCTTGTTAATCAGTCAGTAACAGGATTATTTGAAAAGAAAATTGACTTGTTGAACATGTAAATTTATTATTTAGGAGAGTAACTATGAGTCGGAGAACAGTAGTAATAACAAAAACCTGTAAACTGGATTATTCTATTGGTTATCTAGTTGTTCGTGATGTTGAAAAAACTACAAAGATACATATTAGTGAAATTAGTATGTTAATTGTTGAGAGTACATCTGTTGCAGTAACTGTTGCTCTCCTAAACGAATTAACCAAGAAAAGTGTCAAAGTTATTTTTTGTGACGAAAAGCATAGTCCGTCATTTGAAGTAACTCCATATTATGATAGTTGTAAGTCGAGTTTAAAACTGAAACAACAGATTGATTGGGATGACCATATCAAGCAGTATATATGGACAAATATTGTTGCAGAAAAAATCAGTAATCAAGCAAAAGTATTAAAGCAATTTCAGTTGCCTCAATATACTCAATTATTACAATATATTGATGAAATTGAGTTTAATGATTCTACCAATAGAGAAGGTCATTCCGCAAAAGTGTATTTTAATGCTTTGTTTGGAAAGAGTTTTTCAAGAAAAAATGATTGTCCCATTAATGCTATGCTTAATTATGGTTATAGTATCATACTTTCTGCTTTTAACAGGGAAGTTGTGTCAAATGGTTACATAACACAACTGGGATTATTTCATGATAATATGTTTAATCAATACAATTTAAGTTGTGATTTAATGGAACCATTCCGACCTTTTGTTGATTCTATTGTTAAGGAATGTAATCCGGTAAAATTTGATAAAGAAGAAAAAGTGCTAATTTATTCTTTACTTAATAAAGAGTTGATAATAGATGACCGAAAACAAACTTTTCTAAATACAATAAAAATATATTGTAAAAGTGTTTTTACAGCAATAGAAGAACAGAATTCATCTTTAATAAGGTTTCCAAAAAATGAGTTATAGATTTATGAGAGTATTAGTAATGTTTGATTTACCTACAGAAACAGCAGAAAATAGAAGAAATTATACTAAGTTCAGAAAGTATCTGATTAAAAGTGGTTTTATGATGATGCAACAGTCTGTTTATGTGAGATTGGCATTAAATCAGACAAATGCAAAAGGAATGATTGATAGTGTAAAAAAGAACAAGCCTTCGGAAGGCCTTGTTCAAATTCTTACAATTACTGAAAAACAATATTCAAAGATGGAAATTATTTCCGGTGAGTATTCAAATGATACAGTAGATACTGATGAAAGGTTATTAATGTTATGAGAATGTTATATAAGTTTATGACAGATCCTGTAAAATTTGAAAATAGTAATATTAAACTGTTGGTTATTGAAAATAAAATTCAGTTTAGAAATACTATTTTAAGTTTACAGAATGGTGATGAAGAGGGCTTATTTGTGTTTTCAAAGGATTATAAACCATTAGATTTTTCTAAATCAGTTAGATTTATAGATAATGCACTATCTTTTAATTTAGCTGATAAAAAACTTATGAGTAAAATTAATAGTGATTTAGAATTTATTTGTAATTCAAAGTATTTTGATGAATTATCAATGATTAAAGAATTATGTACAAAACTTTGTTATAATCTTTGTGAAGAAAAAGAATTTGATTTTACTTTTAATGATGAAATAGAAACAAGTGCTTTTATAAAACTATTTTCTTTCTCTCCTAATAATGATTCTTCAGGTGTATTAGAAAAACTTTTATTGTATATTAATTTAGTAAATAAGTATCTAGGTATTAAGTGCTTTATTACACAAAATCTCTATATTTATTTTAGTAATGATGAGATTTTATCATTTTATAACACACTTATTGCTCACGATATTTATTTAGTGGATATAGAAAATATATATCCAAATCAAATAACTTCTCTGGAAGAAATAATAATAATTGATAAAGATTTATGTGAGGTGATTGACAAATAATATAGAAATGTAATAAAATTAAGTGAAATATCTTATGTTTTTACCATGCACATGTAGTGGGTGCATTTTATTTGAGGTTTGAGAGTAGTGTAATTTCATAAGGTATTAAAACAAAAACTATTGACAAATTATGCTTATGCAGTTTGAGAGTAGTGTAATTTCATAAGGTATTAAAACTTGGATATGTGAACATTGTGGAAAGCCAATGTTTGAGAGTAGTGTAATTTCATAAGGTATTAAAACTTGGATATGTGAACATTGTGGAAAGCCAATGTTTGAGAGTAGTGTAATTTCATAAGGTATTAAAACCAACTGGCTCTATAGCCGATTAGGTAAGTTGTTTGAGAGTAGTGTAATTTCATAAGGTATTAAAACTCTGACTATGCAAGAAAATCATACGCAAGGGTTTGAGAGTAGTGTAATTTCATAAGGTATTAAAACAATGGAAAAAGTTTCTTCTGAACTAGAACAGTTTGAGAGTAGTGTAATTTCATAAGGTATTAAAACAACAGCCTTCACACTCAGTCATTGTTAGACGTTTGAGAGTAGTGTAATTTCATAAGGTATTAAAACTGTGATGAAAGAGTTTTGAACAGCTTACAGTTTGAGAGTAGTGTAATTTCATAAGGTATTAAAACTATTGACTTTTATTGACTATTTACAAACTAGTTTGAGAGTAGTGTAATTTCATAAGGTATTAAAACTAACGGTTTTTAATCAGACGAAAGGAGTAAGTTTGAGAGTAGTGTAATTTCATAAGGTATTAAAACTTTCCCTCATCACGGAAAAATGTGGGATAATCAAAAATAAATATTGAAAAAGAGCATAGGAAGCTCCAAAATTGTAGTTGAAGAGACAAACAATGGAGGAGAGAAACCTATGCTCTATTTAGATGATATCAAAGTCAAGGATTTAAAGGAACACATATAGGAATCAGTCCTAAAAAGATAAAAGCATACTGTTTCTGGAAAGCATAAGGTCAGCGCAGACAGTTCGGTGCCCTTATTGTGGAGGCAGTGTGTATATTTATGAAAACGGACAAGTCAAACTCAAAGATATTCCAATATGGAGAGGTACTACACACATATGGAACTTCTTTATCCATAGATATCAATGCAACTGTTGCCACGAAACATTTACAAAAGAAGTACCTTTCAAATATCCAGGAACACGGATAACATACCGAGCAATTACAATCTATTCTGCAAGATCATCACGACCTTGCTGTTTGTTATGCCGTGAAAGAGGAAATGTGCAGACTTTATGAATTGACAGATTACCAACAAGCAGTCGCCGGATGGACAAAATGGTTTCAGGCGACGAAAGAAAGTGAGATTCCCACATTGGTACGGTTTGCAGTTCAAAAAGAAAAACGGCTCCCTGGCTTAGCGACCCATGCCATCTACTCAATCAGCACCGGCAAGCTCGAAGGCTTCAACAACAAGATCAAGGTCGCTAAACGAATCGCCTACGGTTACCGTGATGATGACTTCTTCTTTACCTTGATTCGCTATCTTTCTATTTCTTCTGTCCGTTCACCATCCCACAAAAAATCGTGATGAACCTTTTTTATGTCAGTACCGGCAATGCTTTTAGTTGCAACAATATGAGAACCACTCGCAGTAAAAGGGTCTTGATACATCATCTTAGTATTGGTGCTTCTTCTAGTAGTATCAGCTGACACTTTTGAAGTATATATCAAAGAAAATGAACTTAAAATCACTAAAAATGATAACAATAAGGCAATAGCTTTCTTATTAATTGATAATAAGATTTTCATTTTATTTTCCTCCTTTTTTCGTATTTTATAGAAGTTTATTAAGTTGGTGAGCGACAAAACATATTATTACCTCCTACTTATATTCCGTGACTTTTGCATTTTGACAACCTAAATTTGCAATATTTTTCTGTTTTTTTGAAAATTTGTCAATTTTGACAAAAGGAAAACACCGACCACTTTTATTAAAGTAATCGGTGTAAATACACGATTATTATATTTTAATCTCTTGGGTCTTTGTGGTTATTATAATCTTCAATAGATTGCCAGTTGTAATAGAACTTAATTACATACTCTTGATTTCCTTTATTATCTTTATAATCTTTACCATTGATTTTAAATTTTTCAAAATCAACATAAACTAAAAATTTTGAATCTTTTGGAGTTTCAGTATTAACTACCCAATCAAAACCGTTGTATTTGCTATCTAAAATTAGATTCTTTCGGTACTTTGGGTAACCGTTTTTATCCCAATATATAAATGAATCTAATACTTCTTTTTCCCACTTGTTCATATCTGTATATCCATTCCACTCTCCGTCATTTTTAAGAGTATCAGTGGACATTTCTTGAATCCAATATGATAGTGTTTCAATATACCAATCATTAAGAGATGTGAAATTATCGACACAATAATTAGATGTATCCTCAACATACCATTGATGTTGACCTTTTAATCGTGGTTCAATTGTTGCACCACAAGACTTAAAGTAGTTATTCAGCATATCACAATGTCTTTTGACAATCGATTTAGATTTGAGTTGCTTTATTGTTAATTTTGTATTATCACTTATAGGTGGATTTTTAACTTTAACAGTTAGTTTTACTACTTTTCTACTACCATCTTTTGCTTTTGCAGTAATAGTTACTGTACCTGCCTTAATACCTTTAACAACGCCTTTTGAATTAACTGTAGCAACTTTTTTGTTACTAGAAGAATAAGTTAAACCTTTATTGTTTGCGTTGCTAGGAACTACTGTAACTGCAAATTTAATAGTCTTATTTTTATATACTTCTTTAACTTGTTTCTTATTGTTATATGATAACTTTGTAACAAGTTGCTTTACTGTAAATTTACACTTTGCTGACTTATTACTACCGTCCTTAGCCTTTACAGTAATTACAACTTTACCTCTATGCTTGATTGTAACTTTACCATTACTGTTTACAGTAGCAACATTCTTATTTGATGAATACCAACTTACACCTTTATAAGTAGCATTTTTATTCTTAATAGCTTTCTTTAATTGGAAAGTTCTATTCTTTGCACCCCTGTTAAGAGTAACTGAAGATTTATTCAAAGTGATTTTCTTTACCTTTTTACCTACAACAACAAGTATCCTTGTTCTGATTTTTCTACCGTCTTTTGCAATAGCATTTACATAAGTTGTACCCTTATTTGTTGTTGCCTTGATTTTGCCGTTCCTATCTACAGTAACTACTTTAGTGTTGTTTGATTTCCAAGTAACTGACTTGTTATAAGCGTTATTAGGTAATACTGTAGCTTTTAGTTTTGCAGTTTTGCCTTTTTTAGACAAGTTAAT
>NZ_JBBMEY010000010.1:0-61046 GCF_040096285.1 Ruminococcoides intestinihominis
ACATCATTGATGTCCCCTACACCTGTGAGTCATAGTTTCATATGATTTTATGGTATATATTCTCACTACAAATTTGCCTTTAACCACAATCAAAATTAAAAAGACAACCCCTAATTTGTATTGCAAATTTATAATTTACTTTAATCAAATTTATTTACACCACAAAATAAAGTAAAAAAGTTCTAAAATAATTCTCACCTTAATACAATTAATATATAAGCAAAAAGGAGAGAAAACTATGGAACTTGAAAATAATATAAAATTATGTGGTAGAGATACTATGGTAACTCAGGCAATAGAAGAACCGGTTGATGTGGATCTTACTTTACCTGATTATTGTCCTGATATAGAGAAAATACTTAAATGCACTTTAACACCACAAATTTTTTCTCGTAATATTTCAGGTGGTGTACTGGAGATAGAGGGTGCATCTGTTATCAAGGTTATGTATGTTGACAGTGTACGAAAAACTTTGCGTACAAGCCAACAGACAGTTCCTTTCAATCGTGCAATTAATATCAAGGATTATCCGGAAAATCATTTTCTGGATACAGTTGCCACAACTGAATATGTGAATTGCAGAGCATTGTCACCACGCAGATTGGTTATCAAAGGTGCATTGAGCATTAAGGTGGATATTGTAGGCAAAACAACTACAATGATTCCTTCTTCCGAAAGCTTTTCAAATTTCCAAAAGAAATGTTGTACTAAGAAGTATATGGATGTAACTTCCGTAACAGAAGAAACTTTCAATATTAACGAAACAATCAGTGTTGACAATAAGCCACCAATTGAACAAGTGATAAAGTCAATTGTGAAAATCAATGTTACCGACCATAAGTCTATGGATGATAAGATTGTGCTTAAAGGTGAAGTCAACTTAAGACTTCTTTATTTGTCTGATTTAGACAGTGGCAAAACCGAATGTATTGATTATATGATTCCCTTCAATCAGATTGTTTCTTGTGTCGGTGCAGGGGAAGATACAGTAAATAATGTGAATTGTAAACTGCTTTCATATGATGTAAAGATTACAAAGGAAAATGAAGAAAAGACAATTCTCCTTGATGCAAGGGTAAATATGACTGCTGTTTGTTATAAAGAGAGAGAACAGTCATTTTTAGTTGATGCATATTCTCGTGATTACTTTTGCGATTTGAAGAATAAGCCTGTTACACTTGTTAATTCTGTCAGAGAAATAAAAAGAAACTTCATTAAAAAAATGGATATTTCTTCCAATGACCAAGACTTTACCAAGGTTATTGATGTGTATAACGAAACTGCCTCAGTAAATGTATCTGATGAAAAAGGCTTTATTACATTTGTGGGTAAAGGCTCAATCTGTATTGTTGCTTGTGATAAAGAGGGAACACCATTCTACATAGAGCGTACAATGGATTTTTCCGAAACAACAGATGAACAGTTTTCACCGGTAAAAAGTTGCAGTGTTTCTGTTGCATCGGTTAGTTATAGAATTAAGGATGACAGAACTTTAGAAATTCGTGTGGAATTTTCAGTATCGGCATTTGTTACAACAGTTGAGAATAATAACTTTGTAGAAGATGTTATTGTTTATGAGGATAAGAAAATTGAGAAAAATTCCTCAGCATTAACTCTCTATTTTGCCGAAAAAGGTGAAACTGTGTGGGATATAGGCAAGAGATATTCAACAGACTGTGCATTTATTAAAGAGGACAACGAACTTGAAGAAGAAACTTTACCGGAAAAAGAAATGCTTATAATTAGAAGATAACAAAAGCAAAACCCTATTTCAATTAAGAAATAGGGTTAATTTTATATGCCAAAACAAGTGATAAATTTGTTTTCTTTATGTGCCTTGTTAATTAATTATATTAGTGATTTTGTATCACTGTTGTTTCCTAAAGAGTTAATAACATCAATCAATTGTAATAAAGACTCAGGTGGAATTAATGTTACACCACAAGGGTCAATGTAATTGCCTCTATTTCCGTAACTTTGAAAATAAGTATCAATGTTTTCTACTTTATTTATTACTTTATCAAAAAACTTCATTAATTGAAATACAATTGTGTTATTTGATTATGTCCTCATATTCTAAATCTAAGTCAGAATATGAATCATCAAATTCCTTATCAAAATTATCAATAATCCCTATATTGTAATAACTCATAACATTCTCCTAATCAACTTTTATATTTTATTATTAAACTATTATAATGCATTTGTCAATATATATGTTAGATTTTTCACTTGTTAAAGTAAGTTTTAAGTCAACGGTTATAATTTGTGCAAGTCCATCATATATTTTATTAAAAACATATGGAGGAATGAAAATGACAGAGAGAAGCATATATCGTGACATTTCACAAAGAACAAATGGAGATATTTATATTGGAGTAGTTGGACCTGTGCGAACAGGAAAAAGTACATTTATCAAAAAGTTTATGGATACTATTGTTATTCCTAATATAAAGGATGACTCCCTAAAGATTCGCACAAATGATGAATTACCTCAGTCATCCGGTGGTCGTACAATAATGACTACTGAACCTAAGTTTATTCCTGAGGAAGCAATGGAAATTTCTTTACCGGATAAGGCCCATTTAAAGGTGAGAATGATTGATTGTGTTGGTTATGTTGTAAAGGACTCAATGGGCTATATGGAGGATGATATGCCTAGAATGGTAAAAACTCCATGGTCAAAGGAAGAAATGCCCTTTGATAAAGCAGCAGAAATCGGCACAAAAAAGGTTATCAATGACCATAGTACAATCGGTCTTGTAATAACAACCGACGGTTCAATCAGTGATATTACAAGAGAGTCTTACCAAGAGGCAGAGGAGAGAGTAGTAAAAGAATTAAAGGCTATCAACAAGCCATTTGTTGTGCTACTTAATTCAATTGAACCATCTTCTCCGGCAGTTATTTCACTTTCAGAACAACTTTCCGGAAAGTACCAAGTGCCTGTTATTCCGGTGAATTGCCTTACAATGGAAGAAAATGAAATTAAGAGAGTGTTAGCACAAGTGCTATTTGAATTTCCTATTAAGGAAATTAATATTGATATGCCAAAGTGGGTTGTAAACCTAGATAAAGAACATTGGCTAAAAAAACAGATTTTCACAACTATAAAAGAAAATGCAATGTCAATGGAGAAACTTCGTCAAGTTCAAGAAACTTGTCAGGGTATTGGCAAAGATGAATTTGTAGATTCAAGTGAAATCAAAGAACTTGACTTAGGTAAAGGCATTGCCGATATTAAGATTGTAGTTAATAACAACTGTTTCTATAAAGTAATGTCAGAGAAAACAGGAACAGAGATTGTTGATGAAGAAGCATTAATGGAAAGTATCAGTATGCTTTCTGCTAAACAAAAGGAATTTGATAAAATTGCAGCAGCTTATAAAGATGTGGAAGAAAAGGGTTATGGTATAGTAATGCCGACTTTAGAAGAACTTTCCCTTGATGAACCTCAGATTATCAAACAAAGCGGTAAGTATGGAATAAGACTTAAAGCCTCAGCACCATCAATTCATATGATGAAAATACATACAGAGGCAGAGGTTACACCAATTGTCGGCAGTGAACAACAAAGCCAAGAGCTTGTTTCTTATCTGTTAAAAGAGTTTGAAGAAAACCCTGCAAAAATATGGGAAAGTAACATTTTCGGAAAGTCAGTTCATGAACTTGTAAACGAAGGTTTGCACAATAAACTGTATAGAATGCCGGAAGATGCCCGCAAAAAAATAGGGGAAACAATACAAAGAATTATTAATGACGGTTGTAACGGATTGATTTGTATTATACTCTAATAAAAAGTACAAATTTTATTCAAACCACAAAACATATTTGTGAAAAATATCACAAAAAAATAAAATCCCCTATATTTTATTGATAAAATCATTAACACATTGTATAATAACTAGTGTATAAAAATGTAAATATGGGGGATTTTCATGGATTTGAAAACTATCATGGCAGCCGGTATGAGTGTCAGTGAGAAATTCAATATTTCTTTCACAGTTATTCTTACTGGTTTCGTAGTTGTTTTCGCAGTATTGATTCTTCTAATCTTTATCATTGCTATCTATGGTAAGATTGTTTCATCTGCTCAAAACAAATCAAAAGAAAAGAAAGCCAAAGCAGAAGCCGAAAAAGCTGCTAAGGCAACAGAAAAATCAGCTCCAGCATCTGCTCCGGTTCAGAAAGTTGCTCCTAGCAACGGCCTAACCGATGAAATCGTTGCAGTTATTGCAGCAGCCGTAGATAGTACATACGGCGTTGGTAACGCAAAGATTAAGAGCATCAAGAAGTCACCATCAAGTGGCAGACCTGCTTGGGGTCAGGTTGGTGTTATTGATAACACTAGACCATTTTAGTCGGAAAGGAAGTTTAAACTATGGGAATTATTCACGGTTTTCTAGAAGGTATCGTTGGCCTTGTTGAGTCTTCCGGCTTTGTATCACTAGGTTGGCAGAACTACGTTATGGTCGCAGTTTCTTTCGTACTTCTTTATCTGGCTATCGCAAAAGAATACGAACCACTAATCCTTTTACCTTTAGCATTTGGTATGCTACTTGTAAACTTATATCCATCAATTATGGGTGCTCCTTCAACAGAGTTTGTGCTTCAATCGGAGTATATAAAAACCCATGATGTGGCATCTCAATCGGTACAGTATGCAACTACTGTAATGAATGGTGAAGTTTATTATAATGTGCCTACTTACGGTGGTCTACTTTATTACCTATATCAGGGTGTTAAGATGGGTATTTACCCACCACTAATCTTCCTAGGTATCGGTGCTATGACTGACTTTGGTCCTCTAATTGCTAACCCTAAGTCATTCATCCTTGGCGCTGCTGCTCAGCTAGGTATCTTCTTCACATTCTTCGGTGCTATCTTCCTAGGCTTTACACAGGCTCAGGCAGGTTCAATCGGTATTATCGGTGGTGCCGACGGTCCTACTGCTATTTTCGTAACAAGTAAACTTGCTCCAGATCTATTAGGTCCTATCGCAGTTGCTGCTTACTCTTATATGGCACTGGTTCCTATTATTCAGCCACCTATTATGAAGGCTCTAACAACAAAGAAGGAAAGAGCAATCAAGATGTCTCAGTTAAGACCTGTTTCAAAGCTAGAGAAGATTATCTTCCCAATCGTTGTTATTGTTCTAGTAGCACTTCTACTACCTGATGCTGCTCCACTAGTTGGTATGCTAATGCTTGGTAACTTAATGAAAGAATCCGGTGTTGTTGACAGAATTGCAAAGACAGCTCAGAACGAGCTAATGAATATTGTTACTATCTTCCTAGGTGTAACAGTTGGTGCTACTGCAACAGGTACAGTTTTCTTACAGTTAAACACACTAAAGATTATTCTTCTAGGTCTAATCGCATTCTGTCTAGGTACAGCAGGTGGTGTTCTATTTGGTAAGTTAATGTGCGTAGCTACAAAGGGTAAGGTTAACCCACTAATCGGTTCTGCCGGTGTTTCTGCCGTTCCAATGGCTGCTCGTGTATCACAGAAGGTTGGTCAGCAAGAAAACCCAACAAACTATCTATTAATGCACGCTATGGGACCAAATGTAGCAGGTGTTATCGGTTCTGCTGTTGCAGCCGGTGTTCTGCTAAGTGTTATCCCTCACTAATTAATAAATGTAACCTAATTAATGCCTCAACTATGTTGAGGCATTTTTCTTTGTCAAATTATATTATTATTCCTATTAAGAATAATATTTATAGTTATATTTGTTAGAATGGTATAGATACAAAATAAATAATTTATAACAAAATATTTTTGTGCAACATTTATTAAATTATTTAGGGGAGGACTTCTCTTGTTCTATAAGGATTTTACAGTATCATTTTTCTTGAAAATGATACGCAAACGAATTAAATTTATTGTTTTGCTATCTTTGGTAGGTGGCATACTTACTTTACTATATGCCAATTCCTTTATTACACCATCATATTCTGCTCAAGCAATGGTAATTGTTCAGAACTATACTGCAGCAGATGCAGCAGCAGATGCAGCCGAAGAGGCTGCCCAAAACGGTGTTACTGACAAAAGTCAGCAAGAAGATATTCAGGATACAACAAATGCAAAGAGCTTCGATGATGGCAATGTTAAAATTTATGCCAGTGACCTTACTGCCTCATCAACACTTGCTCAGTATTGTACAATTCTTTTTAAGAATAATGTTGAAATTCAGAATATGCTTAACGGTTGTGGTATGGAAATTACTCAGGAACAAGAAAGTAACTTCCTATGGATTACAATGACTTCATCAAACCCTAAGATTGCTGCCGATACTTGTAATGCAGTTGTAAATAAAATCACAGGTACTAAGAATGAACAAGGTCTATTTGATGAAATTTTCTCAGCCGGTGGTGTAACTGCAGTTAAGTATGCATCAGTACCTTCAGCCAGTACATATCCAAATGTAAAGAACTATGCTCTTTATGGTCTAATTGGTGGACTTGCATTATCACTGGTTATTTCATTTATCCTTGAACTTGTTGACACAACAGTTAAGCATGATGATGACCTAAACAAAATGTACAAGATACCTGTATTTGGTGAAATAATGGACTTTGAACAGAATGGAGATGACACAGATGAAACTAAGAAGTAGAAACAGAAGAAAATCTGATAGTGGTTATTCTGTTGGTCATAGCCAAAGCTATATGGCAAATTCTGCTCAATCAGGTGACGCAGGTAAATTCGCTATTATTGAAGGCTATAAGATTGCAAGAACTAATATTCAGTTTTCACTTTCAGCAAGTAACGATAACTGTTTTGCAGTAACTTCTTGGAGTAAAGGAGAGGGTAAAAGTACCTCAACATCTAATATAGCTATTTCATTTGCTAAAATGGACAAAAAGGTTGTTTTACTTGATTGTGACCTTAGAAGACCTAACATTCACAATCTTCTAAAGATTGAGAATACTGCCGGTATGACATCTGTTTTGTGTAATGATAAAACATTTGACCAGGTAGTACAGAGAGAGGTTTTGCCTAATCTTGATGTACTTACAGTTGGTACAATACCACCAAACCCATCAGAACTTATCGGTTCAGATAATTTTGCAAAATTAATCAAAGAACTAAAGAAAAAGTATGATTATGTAATTATGGATACTGCTCCTATCGGTATTGTTACAGATGCTTTGCTTGTAAAGGATTTAGTGGCAGGTTACTTAATTGTTGTTCGTGAAGGTGTAACAACCCATGGTGATATTCAGAACTTTTTGAAAGCTATGGAAACCTCAGGTGCAAAACCTATGGGCTTCCTAAAGGTTGGTTGTGACCCTAGTGAAGGCAAAAGTGGCAAGTATAAGTACAAAAAGTACAATAGATACAACAAATATAACTCTTATGAATATTATAGATATTATTAATAATATATACCCTGCACATTGTTGTAGGGTGTTTTTTTGTAGATTATTAGCAAGATTTTGCAAGATTAAAAATAATACTTGCATTATTGATAAAATAGTATTAGAATAATAAAGTAAAATATAATATATTTGAAGGGGAATAGGTATGAATTATTCAGAAATGACAAAAGAACAACTTCTTAACGAAAAGTCTGCTCTGGAAAAACAGTATGAAGATTACAAAGCAATGAACTTAAAACTAGATATGTCAAGAGGTAAACCAAGCACAGAACAGCTTAACATCTCTTCTCGTATCCTTGATATTCTAACATCAGATAGTGATTGTTCAACAGAAAAAGGTTTTGACTGCCGTAACTACGGTTTGATGGACGGTATCACAGAAATCAAGCCAATCTTTGCAAAGATGATGCAGGTTGACCCTGATATGATTATGGTTGGTGGTAACTCATCACTTAATATGATGTTTGATACAATTTCTCTATTTATGACTAAGTCACCTGTAGAAGGTGAAAAGCCTTGGCTAGAAGTTAAGAACAGAAAGTTCTTATGTCCTGCTCCGGGTTATGACAGACACTTTGGTATCACAGAATACTTTGGTTTTGAAATGATTACAATTCCAATGACTAGTGAAGGTCCTGATATGGATATGGTTGAAAAGCTTGTTGCTGAGGATGACTCAATCAAGGGTATTTGGTGTGTTCCTAAGTACAGTAACCCTCAGGGTATCACATATAGTGATGAAACAGTAAAGAGATTTGCTAATTTAAATCCAAAGGCAAAAGATTTCAGAATTTTCTGGGATGATGCTTACTGTGTTCATGATGTTACAGAAACTCCGGATAAGCTTATTTCCCTAATGGATGAATGTAAGAAGACAGGTAAAACAGATTTACCAATTATCTTCTGTTCAACTTCTAAGATTACTTTCCCAGGTAGTGGTGTTGCTGCTATGGCTGCTGATGAAAACAATATGAAAGTAATTAAAGAAAAATATAAATATCAGACAATCAGCTTTGATAAGGTTAATATGCTAAGACACATCCGATTCTTTAAGGATATTGATGGTGTTAAGGCTCATATGGATAAGCATAAGAGTATCCTAAAGCCTAAGTTTGATATTGTCCTAAAGCATTTAAAGGAAAGTGTAGGACCAACAGGTGTTGCAACTTGGTTTGAACCAAACGGTGGTTACTTTGTAGCAGTTGATGTTATGGAAGGTACTGCAAAGAAGGTTGTACAGCTTTGTAAAGAAGCCGGAGTTGTTCTAACAGGTGCCGGTGCAACATATCCATATGGCAACGACCCTAAGGATAGCAACATTAGAATTGCTCCATCATATCCAACACTTGATGAACTGGAAAAAGCAATGGAGATTTTTTGTGTAGCAACAAAACTTGCAGCAGTTAATAAAATTCTTGAAAATATGTAAATAAGATATTAATCAAATGTTACAGTATTTTAAATTATATTTATCTCTTTGCACAATAATTACTTAAATATTTGTGTTATATGACAAAATTATCTTTTATAAATATTAAATATTTGATGAATCATTGACTTTTTCACTAAAGAAAAGTATAATTACTCTGTTGTGTTCTATCAGAATGTGGCAGAGTATTTTATTTGCCAACAGAATAGAATAAAAAAATATTGGAGGAAAAGGCATGAAAAGAATTCCAAAGCCTGCATTCTTCATTGTCGCAATTCTAATTTTACTGTTTAGCTATACAGCAATCTTTGGTGTATCTTATTACACCGGTGACGTAAAGCACACAGTTATAAAAGGTGTTAACGACATTAGATGGGGAATTGACATTCAGGGTGGCGTGGAAGCAACATTTGTTCCAGCCAACGGTAAAAAGGCCACTGACTCACAACTTGATTCAGCTAAGGCAATTATTGAAACTCGTATGGTTTCAAACGGTATCACAGATTACGAACTATATACTGATAGTGGTACAAGCAGTATTATTGTTCGTTTTCCATGGAAAGAAGACGAAAAAGATTTTGATGCAGAAAAATCAATTCAAGAAATTGGTTCTACTGCAAAACTAACTTTCCGTCCGGGTAACTCTCACAAAGATTCTTCTTTGGGAGCAGACGGTGAGCCGGTTTACAAAACACCAACAGGTGACACTGAAACAGTCCTAATGGACGGTTCTCATGTTAAGGACACTTCTGTTGCTCAGAATACTGACGGTTCAGGTAACTATGTTGTTAACCTTGAATTTGACAGTGAAGGCGCAAAGCAGTTTGCCGATGTTACACAGAAGTATGTAAACCAAGTTGTTTCAATTTGGATGGATGATGAAATGCTTTCAGCTCCAACAATTAATGAAACAATTACAGGTGGTAAGGCTCAGATTTCCGGTAATTTTACTGTTGAATCAGCAACTAAACTTGCTAACCAGATTAAGGCCGGTGCTCTTCCATTTGCTCTTGAAACAAAGTCAAATGGTAGTATCTCACCAACACTTGGTGATAACTCTCTAACAGCTATGGCAATTGCAGCAGTTATTGCTTTTGCAATTATTGCAATCTTTGTAATTCTAGTATATAGACTTCCTGGTGTTATTACAGTTATTGCTCTAATCGGTCAGATGGGTCTATCAGTAGCAGCAATCTCAAGATACTTTACAGTATTTAATTCCTTTACAATGACTTTACCTGGTATTGCCGGTATTATCTTGTCAATTGGTATGGGTGTTGATGCTAACATTATCACTGCTGAAAGAATTAAGGAAGAATTTAGAAATGGTAAGACACTTGACGGTGCAATTGACAGGGGAACTAAGAGTTCACTGTCAGCTATCGTCGATGGTAATATGACAGTTGTTATCGTTTCTATTATCCTACTACTTGTATTTGGTACTGCAAACATTCTATCATTTATGTTTGGTGCTTCCACAACAGGTACAATTTACGCATTTGGTTACACACTACTAATGGGTGTTATCTCTAACTTTATTATGGGTGTTCTACTTTCAAGAGTAATGCTAAAGAGTGTTGTAGGCTTTAAGTGTGTAAGAAAGAAATGGCTATTTGGAGGTGCAAAAAATAATGAAGAATAAGTTAGTTCGTTTTACTAAATTCAGTAAAGTATTTTTTGGCATCTCTTTGGGTATCATACTTATTGGTATCATCTGTAACTTTGTATTTGGCACTCAGCTTGATATTCAGTTCCGTGGTGGTTCTTACATTAAGTACTCTTATGTAGGCAATGTTGATACAGATAAGCTAAAGGATGTTATCCAGACAAATACTAAGCAAGAAGTTACAATGTCAATTAGCTCAGATATCCTTTCTAACTCTAAGAAGGGTGACGCTTATACAATCCGTGTTGAATTTGCCGGTACTAAGGCTATTTCAACAAATGAACAAAAGAAGTTGACACAGACAGTTCAGAAGGCTTTCCCTGATAACAACTTTAAGGTTCTTGAAGCATCAGCTATCGAAAGCTCAATGGGTTCTAAGTTCTTGCTAAAATGTTTAACAGCTGTTGCTATCGCAAGTATTCTTATGGTTCTATATGTTACAATCAGATTCCGTAAGATTGGTGGTCTGTCAGCCGGTGTTATGGCTCTTGTAGCTTTGTTCCATGATGTGGCTATGATTTACTTTATGTATATAATTTTCCAGATGCCTATCGACTCAAACTTCATTGCCGTTGTTCTTATGATTTTGGGTTACTCACTTAACGATACAATCGTTATCTATGACCGTGTTCGTGAAGAACGCCGTAACTTTGGTGCTAAGGAAGACATTGGCTATGTATTCGATTACAGTGCAACTAAGGTTCTTAGAAGAACAATCTTTACTTCGCTAACAACACTTATGGCTATCGGTACAGTTCTTGTTGTTTCAATGATTTTCAACATCTCATCAGTTACAAGCTTCGCACTTCCAATGATGATTGGTGTTATCTCAGGTTGTTACAGTTCTGTATGTATCGCAGGTCCTCTATGGGTTATGTGGCAGAGACACAAGAAGAAAGCTAAGGCTAGTAAATAATTATTAATGCTTTACATATAAGGGTGGTTTTTGCCACCCTTATTTTATAATTATATGATTTTAAAGGTGGGTTGCTTTTGAAAAAGATTATTTCAATATTTCTTCTGTTCGTTGTGACTTTTGCTTTTTGCTCTTGTGGTGAGGTGGAAAGATCAACAGGTAAAATTTCTGTAGTAACAACAATCTTCCCTTATTATGACTTTGCAAGAAGTGTATCAAATGGCACTTGTGATGTTGATATGTTACTTAAACCGGGAAGTGATGTACATTCTTTTGAACCAACACCATCTGATATTCTAAAAATCAGAAATGCAGATTTGTTCATTTATAATGGTGGTGAAAGTGATGAATGGGTAGACTCTATTCTTGAGTCACTTGGAGATACTGACAAACCGGTTGTTATGAAAATGACCGATTATGTTAAGCCACTTACAGAAATGGATGCTGATCATCATGCTGAAGATGAAGAGGATGAACATATCTGGACAAGTCTTGATAATGCAAAAACTTTAGTTTCAAAAATCAGTGATGAGGTTTCTAAACTAGACCAAAAGCATAAAACGGTTTATAATAAAAATAGTTTAGATTACATTGAGAAAATCAGTAAAGTACAAAGTGAAATTGAAAATACTGTAAATTCTTCAGAAAGTAAAAAAATAGTAGTGGGGGATAGATTTCCACTTCTATATTTTGCAACAGAATTTTCTTTAGATTGGGAATGTGCTTTCCCCGGATGTAGTACTGAGACCGAACCTAGTTTGGATAGACTTTCAAAATTAACTGATACTATTGAAAAAGATAAAATCAAAACTATCCTAAAGTTAGAAATGTCTGAGAATAAAGTTGCAGACACTTTAGCTGATGAAACAAATACAAAGGTAAGAACATTTTACAGTGCAGAATCTGTTTCAAAAGAGGACTTTGCAAATAATGTTACCTATGTTGACTTAATGGAAAGAAACAACAATGCTTTAAAGGAGGCACTCTCAAATGACACAAATTAAAGTTGAAAATGCTACTATGGGTTACGAGGGTGTACCTGTAATCAAAGACCTGTCATTTCAGATAAATGAGGGTGACTATGTTTGTATAGTTGGTGAAAACGGTAGTGGTAAAACAACCTTGATGAAAGGTATATTAGGACTAAACCCACCACTAAAGGGTTCAATCACTTATAACGGTCTTGATAAAAATGAAATAGGATATCTTCCTCAAAAGAAAAATATCCAAAAGGATTTCCCGGCATCAGTTATGGAGGTTGTGCTTTCAGGTTGTATAAATCGAAAGTACCATATTTTTCATAACAAAAAGGATAAAGAAAATGCTATTAGGCATTTACAAATGGTGAATATGCTTGACTATAAGAAACATTCATTCAGTCAGCTTTCAGGTGGTCAGCAACAGAGAATTTTACTTGCCAGAGCATTATGTGCCACAGAAAAGGTTATTGTACTTGATGAACCGGTAACAGGTCTTGACCCAATAGCTACTGCCGATATGTATTCACTTATTAAGGATATTAACCATAAAGGCATTACTGTAATTATGGTTACTCATGATATTAATATGGCAGTTAGACAAGCAAGTCATATTCTCCATATTTCTGCCGGTACAGAGGGTACAAACTTTTTTGGTACTGCTCATCAGTATGTACACAGCAGTGTTGGAAGCAAATTCTTGCTTACTGAATGTCCTTGTGATGTTTGTACTCACAGTCACAATAAGGAGGTAAAGTAATGATTGAATTTTTCTCCTATGGTTTTATTGAAAGAGCAATGATTGTAGGTGCTTTAGTTTCTCTTTGTGCTGCGCTTTTAGGTGCAATTCTTGTGCTAAAGCGTTACTCTATGATTGGTGACGGTCTTAGTCATGTTGGTTTTGGTGCAATAGCAATCGGTGCTGCTGCAAACTTAACACCAATGTATTTTGCTTTGCCAATGATGATTATTTCAGCATTTGTATTGCTAAAACTTTCTTCATCATCAAATAGCAAAATGAGTGGCGACTCTGCTATTGCTATTATTAGTTCATCGGCTTTGGCAATAGGCATCACAGTTTGTTCAGTAACAGGAATGAATAGTGACCTAAACAGTTATTTGTTTGGTTCAATCCTTGCAACAAGCAAAGAAGATGCAATTCTTGCAGTTATCTTAGCAGTAATTATTATTGTTAGTTTCTTTATTTTCTACAACAAGATTTTTGCAGTAACATTTGATGATGACTTTGCAAAGGCAACAGGTACTCCTACAAATGTTTATAATATGGTTATTGCAGTCCTTACTGCTTTAACAATTGTAATCGGTATGAGAGTAATGGGTACACTACTGATTTCAGCACTTATTATTTTCCCATCATTAACATCAATGAGATTGTTTAGAAACTTTAAGGGTGTAATTATCAGTTCAGTTGTAATTTCACTGTTCTGTTTCTTTACCGGTATGATTGTTTCCTTTAATTTTGATACACCTACCGGTGCAACGGTTGTTTTAGTGAACTTAGCAATGTTCATTATTTTCTGGATAATTTCAAAAATTCTAAAAAGATAAAATTATTGCCCCTAGTTTTTAGGGGCATTTTTGTTAAAAAATATTATCACCATAAGGCAGTTCATTTGTATATAGCACATTGAACTGCTTTTTTATTCTGTCATTTGCAGATAAATAATCTTCCTTACCATCCTCATTTGTGTATTCAGGTAACTGCTGAATGTCCATACTGATTTCATCAAGCAAAGAATGTTCCATTAGGTAGTTCAGTTTCTTTTCTTGCTTGTCCCATTTTTTAATCAGTTCTTTACTAAGTTCTTTTGCCTTTTCATAATCCTTGTTTTCCATAGCAATTCTGCTTTCTTCAATAGTTTTTGTGAAAGTATCTCTGCTATTTTTTATTGCATAAATTTCAGTAAAACAAATGGCAAAAGCTATTGTAACAAGGACAGCAACCCACCATAACCGTTTCATTTAATCTCTCCTAATAATGTTGTATTCTTTCTTTCTGTTGGCTGTCATAATAAAAACATCTTCAAGTTTAATATGATTTTGTTTTAGAATTTTATCCACCCATTTAGTGTCAAGGTTGCAAAGCTCAAGTGAATTGGAAAGATACCTAGAATCATTAATAACAACTGCCTCAATACCGGTATCTGGAATTTCAATACCTAAGTCCTCAGCGGATGGTGTTCTTTTCTCAGGCTTTTCGAGTACACTGACATCACCGTTAGTTTCTACAATGCAGTACTGTACATCTTCAAGAGAAAATATACCTTGTTGCCTTAACTGTACACATAAGTCCTCAGTAGTCATCCTTAGCCTTCTAAGTTGATTTTGCAGTATTCTGCCATCCTTTATTACCATTTCAGGTGAACCACATACAATTTTTCTGAACTTCCCACTTTTCAGCATAATAACGGAAAATACAATTTCAAGGGAAATAAGTATAAGTATAGGTACAATTCCTGAAACTAGAGGAGTGCTTGTGTTTTGCATAGGCATTACTGCAATGTCTGAAATTAGCAGAGTAATTACAAGTTCACTTGTCTGCATTTCCGAAAGTTGCCTTTTGCCCATTACACGCAATGAAAACATAATAAAAATATAAAGTATCACTGTTCTAATAATTGAAATTAACATATCATCACCATTAATAGTTTTTCTCAAATGGGTAAAATAATACATAAATGTATAATTTAAGAATTTTGTTCAACTATAATAATGGTGATTTTATGTTTAAAAGTTTGAAAGAAAATATAAATTATCTGCAAGATATAACTTCTTCCTCGGCAGATTTTACGGTTAGAAAAATGGAGCTCAATGACGGTACATTTGTAGCAATTTTCACTATTGAGGGAATGGTAAATAAAGACGGTTTAACTTTAGCAGTATCAGACCCATTACTTTCTGCAACTATTCCGACCGGTGTAAATAAATATGAATTTATCAGGGATAGAGTGTTATCAACTCCTGAGATTATAGAGATAAATACCTTTGATGAACTATTAGACTTTTCAATGTCAGGCTTTGCAGTACTTGGTATAGAGGGTTATGAAAAGATGCTTGTAATCGGTTTACAAGGCTTTTCATTTAGAAGTGTATCAGAACCATCTTCGGAAATGGTATTTAGAGGTAGCAGAGAGGGTTTTACAGAACCACTAAGAATCAATATGTCACTAATTCGCAGAAGAATGAAAAACCCTGACTTAGTGTTTCAAACAATGACAATAGGCAACCTTTCTAAAACTCAAATATGTTTGTGCTACCTAAAGTCAGCAGTTTCAAAATCAATACTTAAAGAGCTAAAGAGAAGGCTAAATAATATTAACCTAGATACAGTTTTAGCATCAGGATATTTAGTTTCTTACTTAGGTGATGAAGATAAAAATACTTTGCTTTCCACAGTAGGAGTTACCGAAAGACCTGATACATTGTGTGGCAAAATAACTGAGGGTAGAATCGGTATTTTAGTAGATGGTACACCATCTGCAATACTTGTTCCACACTTGTTTATTGAGAATTTCCAAAGTTTTGATGACTATTCCAACAGACCTTACTTTGCATCATTTATTAGAATCTTAAAGTATCTGTCATTTCTATTTGCAATATATTTACCTAGCCTTTTTATAGCTATAACAGACTTTCACCCTGAGTATATACCGGTAGGATTATTAACGCATATATCTAACTCGTTAGAAACCACACCTTTTCCTTTAATGCTAGAGGTAATGTTTGTTGCTTTTATGTATGAAGTTATGAGAGAGGCAGGGCTAAGACTGCCTAAACCATTAGGTCATGCAGTAGGTATTGTAGGTGCTTTGGTAATCGGTGAAACCGGTGTGTCAGCCGGTTTAATTTGTCCTACAACATTGATAATAGTTGCTTTTTCAGCAATATGTTCATATGTAATTCCGGAACTTTACGGAACAATTACAGTAGTAAAATTTATTTATATTGTTATTTCAGGAATTTTCGGTGTAATAGGAATTATCCTTGCATCACTAATTGCGACAATTTCTGTTTGTTCACTTAAAAGTTTTGGTGTGCCATATTTAGCACCCATAGTGCCGATTTCTAAAGGCATTATTTCCGATAATTTCATAAGATCAGATTGGCACAGACTTACTAAACACAAAGTTAAGTTACAAAATATGGTAGGAGTTGATGATGAGTTTGAAAAGTAAAATAAATGCATTGCAGTTTTCTGTATTACTTTCTCTTTCACTTTTATGTGGCGTTTCACTTTTGCCAAATTCTTTTTCTTGCTTTTCTATGATAATTTCTGTTATTATATCATTCTTGTTGCAAATACCCTCATTAGTAGCCTTTAGAAACAGTGATTTACCTATCCCAACATTTTTCAAGGTTGTTACAGCAGTATTTTCAATTTTAATTTCAGTAAGACTGATAAATACTTTTTCAGGCTTTTTTGTAACTTCAATCAATCCTACCCAATCAAGAATTTATATTTCAATTTTAATTACACTAGCATTAATTTATCCGGCACTAAAGGGAATAGAGTCAATCTCAAGAGGTAGTATAATCGGTGGATTTTTCTCATTAATTTCACTGATTCTCATAATGTTTTGTGTGCCATATACCGATATGTCAACTTTTAGTGACAGAGAGTCAACTCTAAAAATTATTGATGGTTTAAATTTATTATTTGTATTTGCACCACTTGTAGTTTCTTTTACATTTAATAAAAATTATAAAGGTAAGAAACTTAGGGCAAATTTACTTCCTTTTGCAATAGTTTCTTTGGTGATAGCACTATTAATGTGTTTTGTAAAGCTACTTAATATTTCTGAATATAGCTATCCTTTATATACTCTATCGAAAATTTCTTTCAAAATGATACCTATGGGGCTGTCGGGACTTTTCCTTGTATTATCCTTAACTTGTATTTTCTTTGGAATTCTGTATTTTAATTTAGCAGTTAAGAATATAATGGATAACCACAGTAAAGTAATGTCATTAATATTTATTTTTGCAGTAATGATAGTTTCGGTATTAACAATTGCTATGCCTAATGTGGGAAAAATAATTTTAAATAATTATTTTTTGCTTATTCTTTATCTAACTATTACTTTGCTAACACCGATTTTTGCAACAATAAAGGGGAAGAAAAATGTATAAGAAATTATTGTCAATTGTATTTTTATTGGTTTTTCTATTTTCATTTACAGGGTGTGAAAGTAACGAAATTAATTTAAAGATTATTACAGATGGTATTGTAATCAAGGATGACAGTTTAATGCTAATAACCGATACCGGTAAAAAGCCCACAATATACAAAAGTCCGTATAGAAATTTTAACGGTGCAGTAAAAGAAATTAAGAAAAAATATGACTTAACACCATTTCTATCCCATTCAAAGGTAGTGGTAATATCAGCAGAAATCACAGTAAATGAACTTGCTCATTATATTGAAGAACTGAAAAAGTATTATCAAGTGCCACCTGATATAAAGGTAGCTTTAGCTGAGAATGATACTATTGAAAAGATAGAACAGGGGAAACTGAGAATTAAAGAAGTGAATATTTATATAAAAAATTCATTTAAAGATGATAGCAGAATCTGCACCTATGAGAATAATCTATTAGGGCAAAAATTTCCTTTACTATACGAAAGTGACGGTAATGTTAACATAAAAAGAATAACAATTTAGTGAATATGCCCAAATTCTATTGATAAATTTTTAATACTAATGTGTTTATAATTCTTAATCAGCATTTAAAAATGCCGAAACATATAGTATAATAATGATGTATAATTATAAGTATAGAATTTTATCGAAAGGATTTTTATTATGGCAACTGAATATAAAGTTTCCCTTGATAAAGTTATCAAGGAACTATCACTAAAAACAGTTTATATGCCTGTTGATGCTAGTACAATCGACATTGTTTCTGCCGATATTGATCGTCCCGGACTAGAACTTACCGGCTACCTTGATTTCTTTGACTCAACAAGAATAATGATTTTAGGTTATACTGAATACAGTTACCTTAACCGTTTTGGTGCAGAACAACAGCACCATGTACTTAATGCCATTTTTTCACTTGGTCCACCTGCAGTTATTATTACTCGTGATATGCGACCATCAAACCCACTGCTGATTGCTGCCGAAGAATGTGGTGTGCCTATTTTGGTTACATCAGAAACAACAAGTGAACTTTCTGTAAACCTTATTTCATATCTTAACAATGTTCTTGCTCCAAGAATTACTCGCCATGGTGTTCTTGTGGAAGTATATGGTGAAGGTTGCTTAATTACCGGTGACAGTGGTGTTGGTAAAAGTGAAACTGCCATTGAACTTATTAAGCGTGGTCACAGACTTGTTGCTGATGATGCAGTTGAAATTCGCCGTACCTCGAAGAATACTTTAGTTGGTACTTCCCCTGAGAACATTCGTCACTTTATTGAGCTTCGTGGTATCGGTATTATTAACGCAAGAAGAATCTTTGGTATGGGTGCTATCAAACAAAGTGAAAAGATTGATATGGTAATTAATATGGAACTATGGGACCCTAACAGAGCTTATGACAGAATGGGTCTTGACAGTGAGTACACCGAAATTTTAGGTGTTGATGTTCCTGTAACTACAATTCCTGTTCGTCCCGGTAGAAACCTATCTATGATTATTGAAGTAGCTGCTATGAACAACAGACAGAAGAAGATGGGTTATAATGCTGCTATGGAACTACTGGAGAACCTTGGTATGAGTGTTGAGGAAGAGCATGTACAGAATATCAAGGTAGATGCAGGTTTGGGAGAATAAATAATTATTTTTATTTAACTTATGGAGATTTATATGGAGAACTTACTTTCTTTTCTAAAAGAAAAAAACATTGAATATATTTGTAATGAACCTATGAAAAATCACACTACCTTTAAAGTAGGTGGCAATGCTGAATTTTTCGTTAAAGTAAAAAGTGTTGATGAACTTTCTGCTTTAATTAAGTTTATTACCCAGAACAACATTCCCTATTTTATCCTTGGTAAAGGTAGCAACTTGCTTGTTTCTGATGAGGGTATTAAGGGTGTTGTAATTATCCTTGATGGTGACTTTGAAAAGGTTGAAGTAAATGATGAAACTATCACTGCCGGAGCAGGTGCTTCACTAACAAAAATGTGCAGAACTGCCCTAGATAATAGCCTTTCAGGACTTGAATTTGCCTATGGAATTCCCGGTTCAGTTGGTGGTGCAGTGTTTATGAATGCCGGTGCTTATGGTGGAGAAATGAAGGACTGTATTGTGTCAGTTGATTACATAACTCCTAAGGGTGAAATTGGCACATATAGCCTTGATGACCTAAAGCTAGGTTATAGAACTTCAATCTTTAAATCTAACAAAAATATTGTGGTAGGTTGTACAGTTTCTCTTAATAAAGCCGATAAAGAAGAAATTAAAGAAAAAATGACTGACCTACTAGGCAGAAGAAAGTCAAAGCAACCTATTGAATATCCATCAGCAGGCAGTACATTTAAAAGACCTGTAGGTAACTTTGCCGGTACACTTATTGAGTCTTGTGGTCTAAAAGGCTATACAGTAGGTGGTGCTCAGGTTTCAGAGAAACATGCCGGTTTTGTAATCAATATTGGCAATGCTACTTCTAAGGATATTAATACATTAATTGAAGATGTACAAAAAATAGTAAAAGAAAAAACCGGTTACTTCCTTGAAACAGAGGTGATCAGACTATAATGGAACTTTTAATAATTTCAGGTATGTCAGGTGCAGGTAAATCAACTGCACTTAGAGCAGTTGAAGATATTGGATATTTCTGTGTAGATAATATGCCACCAATGTTACTTGGAACTTTCTATGATTTATGCGAACAGTCAACTGATGCCCGAATGAAGAAATGTGCAGTTGTTATTGATGTTCGTAGTGTATCAGCTATGACAAATCTTTATGATGAAATTAAGGCTAACTCCCATCACGGCAGAAAGTTTAAGGTGCTTTTTCTTGATGCAAAGACAGAAACATTAATCACCAGATATAAAGAAACAAGAAGAAGTCACCCATTAGCTGACTTTGTTCCTGACCGTTCTGTTGAAAAGGCAGTTAAGAAAGAAAAGGAACTTATGGGTATCCTAAAGGCTCATTCCGACTATGTTATTGACACAACATATATGTCACTAAAGCAACTTAGAGAGAGAGTAACAGGACTATTCTCAACAAGTATTACAGACTCAATGAAGGTTACTGTAATGTCATTTGGCTTTAAGTACGGTATTCCTCTAGAGGCTGATATTGTGTTCGACGCAAGATGTCTTATCAACCCTTATTATGTACCTGAACTAAAGCAACTTACAGGTCTTGATAAGGAGGTTAGGGACTATGTAATGGCATCTGAGGATAGTGTAACCTTCCTTGAAAAGATACTTAATATGCTGGATTTTTCTTTGCCACTTTACAAAAAGGAAGGTAAAAGTGAACTTGTAATTGCAGTAGGTTGTACAGGAGGTAAGCACCGTTCTGTTACTTTAGCAAGAAAGATTCACCACCACCTTCACGAAAAAGGCTATTCAGTAACAATAGCCCATAGAGATATTACTAAACAGTAAGGATGATACAAAATGTCATTTTCTTATGATACAAAAAAAGAATTGACTGAAATTGTACCGGAAATAAATAGTCTTTCTTTAGCACAATGCTACGGTATGTTGCTTTTTGCTAAGAGGTTTACCTACAATGAACTTGTGTTTACAACAGAAAATAAATATGTTTGTGACAATTTATCAAACCTATTGACTATCCTTTATACACCTATGATTGAAAAGACTTCAGGCCTTAGGGTTCGTAATTCTAAGAATCCTTTAATTACAGTAAAGTTGCCTAATGAGGATGATTGTAATAGGATTTTTGAGAGCTTTGGTTATTCTAAAAAAGATGTTTCACTAAGACTTAACAGAGCAAATATATCAGAAGAAGGACAGATTCCAGCATTTTTAAGAGGTGCATTTCTTTCTTGTGGTAGTGTAACAAACCCTGAAAAGGGTTACCACCTAGAGTTTAAAGTACCTTTTAGAAATCTTGCAAATGATTTACTTACTTTGCTTTGTGAAATTGAGGAGTGCAACTTAACCCCAAAGTCTGTTACAAGGCAAGGTTACTTTATTGTGTATTTTAAGGACTCTGAGCAAATAGCAGATTTTCTTGCTTATATCGGAGCATATTCCAGCTCCATGAATATAATTAACACAAAAATCACTAAGCAAGTGAAGAACAATGCAGTCCGAAAGGTAAATTCCGAAATACATAATATTAATAAAACAGCAGAGGCATCTGCTAAGCAGATTAATGCAATTAAAAAGATAATGAAATGCGATAATATATATAATTCTCTTTCACCGGAATTAAAGGAAATTGCACAGTTAAGGCTTGATAATCCGGAACTTTCTTTACGAGCATTAGGAGAATTAACAAGTGACAAGGTTAGTCGTAGTGGTGTAAACCATAGATTAAAGAAACTTATGTCATATATAGATGAGGTATAGTATGAGTAGTGAACTAACAATAGAAGAATTAACTGCTAAATTAAAATCCCAACTTGCTAAACTGGAGGATAATTCTATTCCACTAAATGAAGCAATGGAAGTATATAGAGAGGCAGCAATTACACTTGAACAGTGTTATGATTCTCTTGATAAAGCAAAAGGTCACCTTTCAGATATTAATGAAGAAATTGACAAATTGCGTATGAAACGAGATGAACTGTAATGAACTATTTAGAATTAATAGAAAATAAACTGAAAACATATTTTCCACAAGGTAAAGAAAAAGACTCTCTAATCGAAAAAGTCCTTATTGACTCAATGGAATATTCATTAGAAGCCGGTGGTAAGCGTATCAGACCAACATTAACTTTAATTTTTAGTGAAGTTTGTGGTGGTACTATAGAACAGGCTTTGCCTTTTGCTTGTGGAATTGAAATGATACATACATATTCACTGATACATGATGATTTACCTTGTATGGATGATGATGATTTAAGAAGAGGAAAACCGTCAAATCATAAGGTTTATGGTGAAGATATAGCATTACTTGCAGGGGATGCATTACTTACAAATGCATTTGCAACTGTACTTTCAGAAGAGGCAGTTTCCCTGGTAGGTGGAGAAAAGGCAGCAAAGTGTGGTAGAATTTTAGCTATACTTTCAGGTATGACAGGTATGGTTGGTGGTCAAGTTATTGACCTACAGTCTGAGGGTAAGAAAGTACCTATTGATACTATCAGACAAATGCACCTAAAGAAAACTTCAGCACTGATTAAATGTGCTTGTATGATGGGTGCAGTAGTTGGCAGTAACAATGAAGAACATATCAAAATTGCCGAAACATATGGTGAGAACCTAGGCTTGGCTTTTCAGATTATGGATGATATTCTTGATGTCGTCAGTGATGAAAAGTCCCTTGGTAAGCCAATCGGCAGTGATGCAGAAAATGAAAAATCAACTTTTGTAACACTTCTTGGACTTGATAAGTGTTATGAACTTGTAAATGAATATACTGAAAAAGCCATCAAATCCCTTGATGGTATCAACGGAGATACCACTCAGTTAAAGGCTCTTGCAGTAAAAATGTCAGAAAGAAAGAACTAATCATTAGACTTAGTTCAGAGTAAGGAAATGTCAGATTTTAAGATTCTATCTCAACTTAATTCTCCGGAAGATTTACGGAAACTACCGGAAGAGGAGTTACCGGAACTTTGTAGTGAGATAAGAGAAAAGTTAATAGAAGTAGTGTCTGTAAATGGAGGTCACCTTGCCTCTAATTTAGGTGTAGTTGAGCTAACAGTAGCATTGCACAAGACTTTCAAAACTCCACACGATAGCATAGTTTGGGATGTAGGTCATCAGTCCTATACCCACAAAATGCTAACCGGTAGATTTGACAAAATTGACACAATACGCAAAAAGGGAGGACTTTCAGGTTTCCCTAAGCGTAGCGAAAGTAAATATGATGAATTTAATGCAGGTCACAGTAGCACCTCAATTTCTGCCGCTTTAGGTATAAGTGAGGCTAAGAAAATCAAAGGTGATAAGTCCTATACTGTTGCAGTAATAGGGGATGCTTCTTTTACAGGTGGTATGTCCCTTGAAGGCTTCAACAATGCCGGTAGATACGCAAAGAGATTTATTGTTGTGCTTAATGACAACAAAATGTCTATCAGTAAAAATGTAGGTGCTTTTGCAAAATATCTTACTAAAGTTAGGGTGAACCCTTGGTATCTTAGAGTGAAGAATAAACTTGAAAGAATTTTCCTAAAGATACCACTATTGGGCAGTTTAGCACTAAAGGTTATTCAAAGGTCAACGAGAAATGTTAAGCGTATGGCTTATAAGAATACTATGTTTGAGAACTTTGGTTTTACCTATTTTGGACCGATTGACGGTCACAATATTGAAGATATGTCAAATGCTTTTGAGGCAGCAAAAAAGGTAAATGGTCCTGTACTTGTTCATGTAGTAACTAAAAAGGGTAAAGGTTATGAATATGCCGAGAAAGACCCTAAGACTTTCCATGGTATCAATAAGTTTAATATTGAAACAGGTGAGTCACCACAAAGCAAAGAAAGTTTTTCTTCTGTATTTGGCGAGTATATGTGTGATATTGCCCAAAATGATAGGAGAATTTGTGGCATTACAGCAGCAATGGGTCCCGGTGTTGGTTTAGATAAATTTGCAGAACTATATAAGGAAAGATTTTTTGATGTTGGTATTGCAGAGCAACACGCAGTAACCTTTGCCGGTGGACTTTCAGCAAAAGGTATGGTACCTGTTTTTGCAGTGTACAGTACATTTTTGCAGAGAGCATATGACCAGCTACTTCACGATGTAGCAATGCAAAAACTTCATGTAGTTATCGGTATAGACAGAGCCGGTATTGTTGGTGATGATGGTGAAACTCACCAAGGTGTGTTTGATGTTTCAATGCTAAATTCATTTCCAAATACTACTATTTATTCACCTTGTTACTTTGAAGGACTGAAGAAAGCACTTAACCAAGCAGTTTATCACACAGATAGTTTGGTAGCAGTCAGATACCCTAGAGGTGGAGAACTTTATAGACCAAAGGATTACACAGAGGTTTCGGTTGACTTTGACTTTTACGGCGATTTATCAAGTGATACTTTAATTGTAACTTACGGTAGACTTTTCTCAAATTGTTGCAAAGCACTTGAAATCCTAAAAGAAAAGGGCAAGAAAATCTGTATCCTTAAACTTAACAGAATCAAACCTTTACCTCTTGATGCAGTAAAGGCATCAATGAAGTTTAAGAAAATATATTTTTATGAAGAAGGTATGTACAATGGCAGTATTGCCTGTAGCTTTAACTCGGAGCTTTCTGAACTTGACTACAAAGGTAACCTAAAGATTATAGCCATTGACGATAAATTTGTAACCCATCAAACAGTAAATGAAGCACTAAAGGAACTTCATTTTGACAGCGAAAGTATAGCAAAGGAAATATTAGAGGATAAATGAAAAAGCGATTAGATGTTTTAGTATATGAAAAAGGTTTTTGTGAGTCACGAGAAAAAGCAAAGGCAATTATAATGTCCGGCATTGTCTATGTGGATAATCAGAAAGCAGATAAATGTGGCACACAGTATGATGAAAAATGTAATATTGAAGTTAGAGGAAACACTTTAAAGTATGTGTCAAGAGGTGGTCTAAAGCTAGAGAAAGCTATGGAAAACTTCGACCTAACTTTAAAGGACAAAATCACTATGGATATTGGTGCATCAACAGGTGGATTTACTGATTGTATGCTACAGAATGGTGCAAAAAAGGTGTATTCCATTGATGTCGGTTACGGTCAACTTGCATGGAAACTCCGTTCCGATGAACGAGTAGTAAACCTAGAGAGAACTAACTTTAGAAATGTTACCCATGAACAAGTACCGGATGACATTGACTTTTTCTCGATAGATGTTTCATTTATTTCACTAAAACTACTTTTACCTGTAGCAAGAAACTTGCTAACAGATAACGGTGAAGCAGTATGCTTAATCAAACCACAGTTTGAAGCAGGTAGAGAAAATGTAGGCAAGAAAGGTGTTGTTCGTGACCCAAAGGTTCACGAAAATGTTGTAACGGATATTATGGATTTTTGCCTTAATAACGGTTACTCAGTACTTAACCTGGATTTTTCACCGGTAAAAGGACCTGAGGGAAATATTGAATATCTGATACACCTAAGAAAATCCGATAAACCGGAACTTTTAACTGATGTAAATCCAAAAGAATTAGTAGAAAAATCACACTCTATACTTTCCAAGTAAAAGAAAATAGGTGGTAATATGAACATTTGTTTAAAGGTAAATACCGACAAAGGTCATGCAGTAAAATGTGCAAAAGAAATTATAACTTTGCTTACTGAATATGGTGCAACAATTCTTATGAAAAGAGATGCAAAAGAACATTTTGAGTCTTTTAAGGATATTATATACTACAAAAGTGATAATGAATTGTTCGCTAATGCCGATAAGGCAGTAACAGTAGGTGGTGACGGTACAATTATCCACAATGCCCGTCATGCAGCAGAAAATAATATTCCGTTAATCGGTGTAAATTGTGGTCATTTAGGTTTTGCAGCAGAAATTGAACCGGAAGAAGTCAGCGAACTAAAAAGACTTTTAACTGATGATTACACAACAGATGAAAGAATGGTTATTGAAGTTTCTGTTGTAAAAGAAACCAGTACAAAGACTTTCTCTTGCATTAATGATGCAGTTATTTCAAGAGGTCAGCTTTCAAGAATTATTGATTTAAACCTATATGTTGATGGTGAAAAGGCAACGCATTATAGTGCTGATGGTCTAATCTTTGCAACACCAACAGGCAGTACAGCCTATTCACTTTCAGCCGGTGGTCCTGTTGTTGAACCAACAATGAGTTGTGTTGTGCTTACTCCGATTTGCCCACATTCATTAGTTGACAGAACAGTTATTTTTAACGGTAATTCTGTACTTTCTGTTTATTCCGAAAGTTACGGTACCAGCGAAAGTTACCTTACTATTGACGGACAAATTGTAATACCACTTTCAAGTAGAGATAAAGTAATTATCAAGAAGTCACCTTACATATTAAAGATGATTTCATTTAAGAATAAGAATTTTTACCGTAGAGTTAGCGAAAAGCTAAAGGAGCGTGATGACTAGTGAAATTACGCAGACATGAGGCTATTATTGACCTTGTAAATAACCAAGATATTAATACCCAAGAGGAACTTATGGAGAACTTGCAGAAACAAGGTTTCAAGGTTACTCAAGCTACAGTTTCCAGGGATATTAAAGAATTGAGAATTTTCAAAGCACTTGGCAAAGACGGTAAGTATCGTTACTCAACAGGTGGCAGAAATGCCCTTGACAAAACAAGTGGTTTTGAAAGCCTATTTGCTTCTTCTGTTGAAGAAGTGGATAGTGCAGAGAATATTGTAGTTATAAAAACTATGACAGGTATGGCACAAGCTGTTTGTATGTCACTTGACAATATTGATTTTGAAAATATTGTGGGTACTATTGCAGGTGACGATACAATTTTTGTTTTGTGTAGAAACTTAAAAGCAACGGAAGAAATGCTTAATAAATTCAGAAAATTAATTTAAGGAGAAACTTTTTCTATGCTCAGCACCCTTTATATAGAAAACATAGCAGTTATAGAAAAAACAAATATAGATTTTACAAAAGGACTAAATGTACTAACCGGTGAAACCGGTGCAGGTAAAAGTATCATTATTGATTCTATCAATGCAGTAACAGGTCACAGAACAAGTAAGGATATTATCCGAACAGGCAGTGACAGTGCATTTGTTTCTGCTACTTTTACAAATATTTCTAAGGAAATTAAGGAAAAAGTAATTGACCTTGGTTTTCAAGTAGATGATGATACCTTAATTCTTAGCAGAGAACTTTCTCTAAACGGCAGAAATACTTGTAGAATCAACGATAGACCTACTACTGTTTCTACATTAAAAGAAATCGGTATTGAGCTTATCAATATTCATGGTCAGCATGAAAGTTTAGAATTAATGTCACCTGAGTCACATATAAATTATATTGACAATTTTGCAGAACTTTCTTCTGTAATTGATGACTATAATGTTTCTTTTAAAGAATTAAAAAAACTAAATAAACTCCTTAAAGAAAATGGTGGAGATGAAAGTCAGCGACTTTATGAAATAGATTTATTGACCTTCCAAGTTGATGAAATCACCAATGCATCTTTAACTGTAGGTGAGGAGGAAGAACTCCAAAACGAAAAGAAGTTACTCCAAAATAGCGAGAAAATTCGCCAATATCTGGATAAGTCAAAGTCAATTTTATCAGGATATAATGGTGGAAATGCTTGTGAAATGGTTGATGAGGCAAGTACAAACCTTATTAAAGCATCAAACTTTCTTGAAGAGGCTGAGGATGTCAGCAATCGACTAAGTGACCTTTCATATGCACTACAAGATATTTCAGCAGAAATTTCCGACTTAATAGATGAACTTGAATTTAATCCATCAAGACTTGAAGAAATTGAAATAAGACTTGATGAAATATATAAACTAAAGCGTAAATACGGCAACTCTATTGAAGAAATTTTAGAGTATGGAGAAAATGCTCAGAAAAAACTTACAAAACTTCTAAACTATGATAAGGATATGGCTGAGGCTAAAGAACAGTATGAAAAGCTATATGATATTACTTTAGAAAAAGCTGAGAATTTAACTTCTTTGCGTAAAAAAGCAGGTAAGGAATTTTCTCATAGAGTTGAAGAAGAAATGAAATTTCTTGATATGCCAAATGTAAGAATTACAGTTAGCATAGAGCAAAGTCCACTTTACTCTAAGGGTAAGGATAAAGTAGAAATATTAATTTCGGCAAATCCCGGAGAAACACCAAAACCGGTTTCTAAGATTGCATCCGGTGGTGAACTTTCCAGAATGATGTTGGCTATTAAAACTGTTTTATCTGAAAGTGATACAATAGATACTTTAATTTTTGATGAAGTAGATACAGGTATCTCAGGTAAAGCATCACGAAAAGTAGGACTAAAGCTAAAGGAAGTTTCCAAAAATAGACAGGTTATCTGTGTAACTCATCAGGTGCAGATTGCTTCCTTAGCAGATAACCATAATTTAATTAGAAAGAATGTTAAGGGTGACAGAACCTTTACAGACGTTATTACCCTAGATTACAACGGCAGAATCGAAGAACTTGCCAGAATTATGGGTGGTATAGAAATAACAGAAAATACAAAGAAATTAGCAGAAGAAATGCTAAATAATAATTGAGGTAATTATGAAAGTTTGGTCAGTTGCAAAAGTGAATAAAGAAAGGGCAATAGCTATGGCTAATAAGCTAGAAATCCCACCACTTCTTGCAATGATGCTGGATATTCGTGGAATTACCAAGGAAGAAGATGTTATTAATTTTCTTCAGGAGAATAAAGATTTTTCTGACCCATTCCTTATGAAAGATATGGACAAAGCTGTTGAAAGAATAACTACAGCAGTAGAAAATGGTGAGAAAATCTGTGTCTATGGTGACTATGATGCCGATGGTGTAACAAGTACTTCACTACTTTACAGTTACCTTAGGGATAGCTTAGGTGCTGATGTAATGTTCTATATTCCTACTCGTACAGGAGAGGGATACGGAATGAATAAGGGTGCAGTTGATAAGATTCATTCTTTAGGTGTTACCCTTATTATTACAGTTGATAACGGTATCTCAGCAAGAGAAGAAATTGACTATGCAAATTCTTTAGGCATAGATACAGTAATAACCGACCACCATATGCCTTCAGGTGCAATTCCAAAGGCAGTAGCAGTGGTTAATGCCCACCAACAGGATGACAAAAGTCCATTTAAGGACTTTTCAGGTGTTGGTGTAGCCTTTAAACTTGTAATGGCTATTGAGGGTGAATATGCCGATGTTGACAGTCTACTTGAAAATTTTAGCGACATAGCAACCTTAGGTACAATAGGTGATATTGTTCCTTTAGTTGGTGAAAATCGTACTTTAGTTAAGAACGGTTTAAGACATATTCAAAATAGCGACAGAATAGGCATTAATGCTATGAAACAAGAGTCAGGTATTGCAGAGAAAGAAATAAATTCAAGCAATGTTGCATTTACTTTAGTTCCTAGGATAAATGCAGGTGGTAGGCTTGGCTCATCAGAAAAAAGTGTAAACCTACTTCTAACAGAAGATGAAGATGAGGCAGTTACCATTGCCGATAAATTGGGAATGGATAACAGAGAAAGACAAAGTATAGAGAAAGAAATTCTTGCTTCAATTGATGAAGAAGTTAGGAGAACTCCCAACATTGTAAATGACAAAATTTTAGTTTTTGCCGGAAGAGGTTGGCACCAAGGTGTTGTTGGTATAGCAGCCTCTAGAATAAAAGATATTTACGACAAACCAACAATTATTATCGGTATTGATGATGATGGTGTAGCAAGAGGCAGTGGCAGAAGTGTAGAGGGCTTTTCCCTATGTGATGCAGTTTTTGCCTGTAGTGAACACCTTACTCATTATGGTGGCCACCCTATGGCAGTAGGTATCAGCTTAGAAAAAGAAAAAATCAATGATTTTAGAAAAGCTATTAATGCCTATTGCAAAGATATAAAAATGCCTTATAATATATTACATATAGATTGTAAGCTAAATCCTAATCAGCTTGATTTGTCAATACTTGATTGTTTAAGCTATATTGAGCCTTGTGGTGCAAGTAACCCTTCACCGATTTTCGGTTTATATAATATGACCATTATTGCAACCAAAGAAATTGGTAACGGCAAGCATATGCGTATTACTCTTTCCAGGGGACAAGGACAAGTACCTGTATATGCAGTGTATTTTAATCACAATTTTCAATCTTGTTCATATAGAAACGGTGATATAGTTGATGTGGCAGTAAGCCTTGACAGAAACATATATAACGGTCAAGAAAATTTAAGTGTTATTATTAAGGATATTAAGTATAGCCAAAGCAACAATGAAGAACTTATTGATAGCGAAAGAATTTTTGATAAATTCGCTAAAAGGTATAAACTTACTAAAAATGAAGTAATGTCAATTCTTCCAACAAGAAATGACTTTGCCTATGTATATAGATTTTTAAAACAGAATAAAGGCTTTATCTATGGTGAATATGCTCTAGTTAATGCCCTAAATTACAAGATTTCTATGGGTAAACTTATTGTTATTCTTTATTCAATGAAGGAACTTGGCTTAATAAATTGGCAACAAGGACTTTACCAAAGTATCGTTGAAATGAAAGAAAGCGGCAAGGTAAACCTAGAAGATTCTGTTTTTATCAAAAAACTTAAGGAGGGAATATAAATGGTTGAACATTATCCAAATTATCAGGACTTTAATGACTTAGTTGAACTTATCAATAATAGTGAAAATGATTTTGATTTACAGTTAGTTCAAAAGGCATACTTATTGGCTCGTTCAGCTCATAAAGACCAAAGGAGAGTTTCCGGTATACCATATATTCTTCATCCAACATCAGTTGCTTGTATTTTGGTTCAGATGGGTATGGATACAGAGTCTGTTGTAGCTGCTTTGCTACATGATGTTGTAGAAGATACCGATGTTGAACTTGACGAAATAAAGAAGAAGTTTGGTGAAACAGTAGCAGAAATTGTTGACGGTGTAACTAAACTTTCCAAGATTACATATTCTAATCGTGAGGAACGACAGGCTGAGAACTTGCGTAAAATGCTAATAGCTATGAGTAACGATATTAGAGTTATCATTGTAAAATTAGCCGATAGACTTCATAACTTGCGTACTATTGATGTTATGAGACCTCAGAAACAAAGGGATAAAGCCCTAGAAGTTATGGAGGTTTTTGCTCCGATTGCTCACCGTTTAGGTATGAAAGCAATGAAAGAACAACTGGAAGATATTTCTATCAGAATTCTTGATCCTGTAGGTTATGAAGAAATTGAAAATGACCTACAACTAAAGAAAGAAGAAAGAGATAAATTCATAGAAAAAATTAAACATGAAATCACCGAAAGAATAGGTGATACTGTTAAGCATATTTATGTTACAGGTAGAGTAAAGTCTATTAACTCAATCTACCGTAAAACCTTTATGAAAGGTAAAACAATGGACGAAATCTATGATGTATTTGCAGTTAGAGTTATTGTAGATTCTGTCCTTGATTGTTACAATGTTCTTGGTGTTGTACACGATATTTATCAGCCTTTGCCTAATAGATTTAAGGACTATATCAGTACACCTAAGAAGAATATGTATCAGTCACTTCACACTACTGTTATCGGTAAAGACGGTGTGCCTTTTGAAGTACAAATCCGTACTTGGGAAATGCACTATGCTGCTGAATATGGTATTGCTGCCCACTGGAAGTATAAGCTGGGCTTAGGTCCCGGTAAAAGTGACAAAAAGGCTATGCAGGAACAGATTGAGTCTTTGCGTAGAACTATCGAAAATCAAATTCAGTCAGAAGATGCAACAGATATTATTAAGAATATCAAGAATGACCTTAGCCAAGATGAAGTATTTGTATTTACTCCAAAGGGTGACTTAATGAACTTACCTAACGGCTCTACTGTTATTGACTTAGCATATGCAATTCATACAGAAGTTGGTAACAGAATGATTGGTGCTAAGGTTGACAGAAGGATTGTACCTATTGACTATAAGTTAAAGAATGGCGAAATTGTTGAGATTATCACCCAAAAGGAAGGTTCAGGACCTAAGAGAGATTGGCTGAATATTGTCAAAACTTCTGAAGCCAGAACTAAGATTAGACAGTGGTTTAAGCGTGAAAAGCGTGATGAAAATATTGTTGAGGGTAAGTCTATGCTTGAATCAGAACTTAAGAAGTCCGGACTTTACTTTAACGATAGTGATGTGGAAGATATTTTTCCTAAAATTTATTCTAAGCAACATTGTAATAACCTAGAAGATTTCTATGCTGCCATTGGTTATGGTGGTATTCAAATCTGGAAGATTATGCCTAGAATTAAGGAAGAATATCAGAAGAAGTACGAAAAGAAAGTTGAAGAATTTGTCCCACCTAAAGAAATTCCAAAACCAAGAAAAGCATCTTCAGGTGTTATAATTCAGGGTATGGACGATTGTTTGATTAAGTTTTCTAAGTGTTGTAACCCACTACCGGGGGACGATATTATCGGTTTCATAACCAGAGGTTACGGTGTTTCTATCCACAAAAAGGAATGTACAAATGTTCCTAAAGATATAGAACACTGTGCTGAACCGGAAAGATGGGTAAAAGCAACTTGGATTGATAATGTGGAAGATAGCTACCGTAGTACACTTGAAATTGTTGCTACTGACCGTACAGGCCTACTTGCTGATGTTACTATTAAGCTATCACAAATGCACATTTTCATTCGTAACTTAACTTCAAGAGAAGCCAAAAACGGCAATGCAGTTGTAATTGCCACAATAGATACAAACGGTATTGACCACCTAAAGGGTGTTATGACCCATTTAGGTAGTATTAACGGTATAATTTCCGTAACAAGAATATAGGAGAATAGGATTTTTATGAGAGCAGTATTACAGAGAGTAAAGGATGCAAGTGTTACAATAGACGGTGAAGTAAAAGGAAAGTGCAGTAACGGTTTCCTAATTTTACTTGGTGTTAAAGCAGGTGACAGTGAGAAAGAGGCTGATTTTCTGGCAAAGAAAATCGCTAACCTTAGAGTTTTTACAGATGAAAATGACAAGATGAATCTTTCTTTACTTGATATTAATGGTGAAACATTGGTAATCTCAAACTTTACTTTATATGCAGATTGCTCCCATGGCCGCAGACCGAACTTCCTTAATGCAGAAAAGCCTGATAAAGCAAATGCACTTTATGAGTATTTTTGTGATAAGCTGCATACAGAGGGTATCTCTGTTGTAGAAAAAGGTGAATTTGGTGCTGATATGAAAGTTAGTCTTTTAAATGACGGACCTGTTACAATAATTTTAGATACAGAGGAAATAATGAAATGATAGAATTAAAGCAGTATGTAGTTAGTATAATGGGTACAAATTCTTTTCTTCTTATGGATAAAGATACAAAGGAACTTGCCTTAGTTGACCCGGGAGAATTTTCTGAAGAAATTTTAAATGATATACATTCTTTAGGTGATGATTTGCAGATGATTTTGCTTACTCACGGTCATTTTGACCATATTGGTGGTGTAGCAAGTTTCCTAAGATTGTTTCCAAATGCCAAGGTGTATGTTGGTGAAAAAGATGTTGAATGTATCAATGATGATAAACTGAACCTTAGTGCAAAAATGGGAAGAACCGTAGTGGAAAAATTCCCTACAATCCCACTAAAGGATAATGAGGAAATTTCTTTAGGCAATACTAAAATTAAGTTTATTGAAACTCCAGGTCATACAGAGGGTAGTGGTTGTTACATCTTTGATGACAAAATTCTTTCAGGTGATACAGTATTTTGTGAATCATGTGGCAGAACTGATTTTCCAAACGGTTCATCAGCAAAAATGATTAAAAGCCTTAGAAAGATTGCAGAAATAGAGGGTGAATACACAATTTATCCGGGTCACGAAATGAATACATCACTTTCTCATGAGAAGAAATACAACCCTTATATGATGAGTAACTATGAAGATATATATTAAGAACCATCCTTTTCATTATGAAATTGAGAATATCACAAGATTATTCTTTCCATATGAAAAGTTACAGGTAGTAAAATTTGATGGTAATGAAATAACTGAATATGAAAGTCCATATATTTTAACAGAAATTAATGATGAAATTTCTGTTACAGTAAATTTTAAGAACTTTCAGAAAAGTGAAACAACTACAAAAACAGAAGATGAAAAAGAGAATGAAAGATTAATTTCTAGTGTTCTTTATAATCTTCTCACAGAATATACAGGTATCAAAATGCCTTGGGGTATGATTACAGGTATTAGACCGGTAAAGTATTTTAGAAATTTAAAGGAAGATTATTCAGAAGAATATGCAAAGGAATATTTCAAAAATTCTTACTTTGTAAGTGATGAAAAGATTAACCTTGCAAAAATTACCGAAAAGTATGAAAAAGATATTATTAATTCTTCTAAAGAAAATTCATTTTCCCTTTATGTTTCAATTCCTTTTTGTCCTTCAAGATGCAGTTACTGTAGCTTTGTTTCTCAATCAGTTGCAAGAACAAAACATTTAATAGAACCTTATGTTGATTTACTTTGTAAAGAAATTGAATATACCGGTAATATAGCAAAGGAAAATAATTTGCACCTGGAAACTGTGTATATCGGTGGTGGTACACCAACAACACTTAACCCTAATCAGTTGGAAAAAATGATAAAGGCAATTAACAGTTCCTTTAATATGGAAACCTGTAGAGAGTTTACTGTTGAAGCCGGTAGACCTGACACCATTACAACAGATAAACTAAAGGTTCTAAAAGATAATGGTGTTACAAGAATCAGCATTAATCCTCAAACATTAAACGATAGTGTACTTGAAAAGATAGGCAGAAAGCATACTGCTCAAAATGCACTTGAAATGTTTGATTTGGCAAGAACTTATGATTTTAACTGCACAAATGCTGACTTAATAGCAGGACTTCCTACTGATACAGTGGAAAGTTTTGCACATTCCCTTGATATGCTGGTGGAAAAAAATCTAGAAAATATTACAGTCCATACCTTGTCAATTAAGCGTTCAGCCGATTATACAGAACAAGGTCTAACCACCAACAAGGAAGATGCTGAAAGAACAGGCAAAATGCTACAATATGCAGAAGAAACCTTGTTTAACAAGGGTTATGTCCCTTATTATCTGTATCGTCAAAGCAGAATGGTAGGTAATTTTGAAAATGTAGGTTGGTCAAAGGTCGGTAAAGAAGGACTTTACAATGTTTTCATTATGGATGAAACCCATTCAATTTTAGCTTGTGGTGCAGGTGGTGCAACAAAACTAAAAAATCATCAAACAAACTGCTTAACAAGAATTTTTAACTACAAATTCCCATATGAGTATATTGACCACTTTGATGAAATACTTAATCGTAAGGATAAAGTAAATAAATTTTTCAAAGAATTGAAATAAAGGTTGAATATTTTACCTAATGATGATATAATTTAGGCAATATATGACAAGTGCATTTTTATTTTAATGCACAATTTTGTCAAATTTTCGGTTTACTATATGAAAGGAGTATCCGGTTATGGGATTATTAGATGATGTTATGGTTAATGTTAAGTCTGCTGCTAATTCAGTTGGCAAAAAGACTAATGAAATTGTTGATTATTCAAAACTTCGTTTCACTGCTTCCGGTCTAAATAACGAAATTCGCAAGAAGTACCAGACTCTTGGTGAAGAAGTTTATACCAGCACAAAGATTGGTTCAGAAGACACCAAGTCTATCGAACTTCTTATTAGAGAAATTGATGAACTAAAGGCTCAGCTTCAGTCAACTAAGGAACAGATTACTTATGCTAAGAATAAGATTATCTGTCCTGTATGTAAGGCTGAACTTAACAAAGATAGTCTATTCTGTAACAAATGTGGCGCAAAGATTGAGTCTGAACCATTTGTTCCTGATGAAGACCCAACAGAAGAAGAGGTTGTTGTAGAAGACCCATTTAAGGAAGTAGTTGTTAAGAGCGACTCTGATGAAGATGCTGATTTAGAAGATGCTTCTGTAACACTAAAGACACCTCAGTCTGAGGAATAATTTTTAACTTAAATTATTAATTAACAAGTAATAATATGAAAAAGGCGGTCCAAATCCGCCTTTTTTATCTGTAAAAGGTGATTTAATTTGAGCAGAAAAAAAGTAAAAGATAAAAGTATAAAGTCCCAAACATTTGTCAAAGGTGCAATGATAATGTCACTTGCACTTATTATAGTAAAACTTTGTGGTATGATTTACAAAGTTGCACTAACAAGAGTGTATGGTATTTTTGGTGATGAATTAGCTTCATTTGGTACAGGTCTGTTTAACAACGCTTATGAAATTTATGTACCATTGTTTACACTTGCTACAGCAGGTTTTCCTATTGCTGTTTCAAGATTAATTTCAGAGAGTAATGCAAATAAAAGATATAAGGATATTAGACAGATACATAAGGTGTCAATTCCTTTCTTTATCATAATGGGTGTTATTTTCTCATTACTAATGTTTGGTGGTAGTTTTTTCTATATTAGAATTATTCATTCTCCATATGCATTGCCATCAATGATTTGCTTATCTCCAACTATCTTCTTTGGTTGCTTAGTTTCAATCTATCGTGGATATTTTGAAGGTATGCGAAATATGACACCAACTTCTGTCTCAGAAATTATTGAAGGTGCATCAAAGCTTATTTTTGGTTTAACCTTTGCTTATTTGATTATGAAGTTTGGTTTAGATAGCTATGAGTCGACAGGTACAGTATTTGGTATTACTTTTGCCGATAAAAAGTCTGCTATTTATACTTTAGTAGGTTTCTCAGTATCCGGTGCAGTAATGGGTATCACAATCGGTTCTGTACTTAGTTTCTTATACTTACTTATTAAGTATAAGAGAGTTGGTGGTGGTATCACTCAGGCAGAACTAGACTCATCTATTGATGCTCGTAGTAAGAATGAAACATTTAAGATACTTATCAAAACTGCTATTCCAATCGGTTTAGGTGCTTTAGTAATGAATATTTCCGGTACTATTGACGGACTTATTATTCAGAACCTTATTTCTGACCTATCAACAACACATGGTTCAGAACTGGCAGCACAATATCCTATGTATGCTGATGCAGTAACTGATGGCACAATCCATACAAAACTTTGGGGTTGTTACGGTACTGCCCTAACACTAATGCAGTTAGTAACTGTTATCACTCAGGCATTTGGTACAACTGCCATGCCTATGGTAACCAGTGCATATGCAAAGGGTGACAGAAAGCAACTAAAGGTAGCTATTAACAGAGTGCTTAAGCTAACTTGTCTTGTGACTTTCCCTTGTGGTATAGGACTTGCAGTTTTAGCTGACCCAATTATGGAAATTGTCTATGGTGGTAATGTTGCTATTGTTGGTGGTGAATGCCTAAAGATTATGGGTATTGCAGTACTGTTTATGGCTGGTATTACTCCAATTTGCTCAATGCTACAAGGTGTAGGTAAGGTTAGTACACCGGTTAAGCTATATTCACTTGCAGTTATTATTAAGGTTGTAATGAACTTTGCTTTAGTTAGCAATGTAAATGTAAATATTCGTGGTGCTGCTACAGGTACACTTGTAGGTTTCTTAGTAGCTTGTGTAATTGCTATGTATGTACTTGTAAAGGCAACAGGCATTAGACCTAACTTCTCAAATGCAATTATTAAGCCACTTGTAAGTGCAATTCTTTGTGGTGGAGGTGCATTTTTAACATATTACCTACTGGGTAGTATAATGAATATTTATATGGCAACACTTATTTCTATTGTTGTTGCAGCAATAATTTATGTATTAGCTATCATAATTCTAAGAACTTTTGATGAAAATGACCTTGGAATGATAAAAAATAATGAAAAATTGGCTAAAATACTTGCAAAACTCAGGTTTTTGAAGTAAAATAGTCTAGTATCTTTTAGCAAAAAGCTAAAGGGAGGAATTGTTTTGTCATTTGAGAAAAAGCCAAATTATACATTTGAAGATTTAATCAAGATTATGAAACTCCTTAGAGCACCAAACGGTTGCCCTTGGGACAAGGAACAAACTCATGAATCAATTAGGCAAAATTTCATTGAAGAAACTTATGAAGTAATTGAAGCTATTGATACCAAAGATAAAGAACTTCTTAAGGAAGAACTTGGTGATGTTCTTTTACAGGTTGTTTTCCATTCAGAAATGGAAAGTGAAATCGGTAGCTTTAATATAGATGATGTTTGTGATGGTATTTGCAAAAAGCTTATCATCCGTCATCCCCATATTTTTGCTGATGTCACAGCAGATACTACAGAAGAAGTTTTGAATAACTGGGACAAAATCAAAATGCAGACAAAATCCCAGAAAACTCAGTCAGAAGCAATGGACAGTGTTTCTAAGTCACTTCCTTCACTTATGAGAAGTGAGAAACTTCAGAAAAAGGCTGCTAAAGTTGGTTTTGATTTTCCAAATGCTCAAGAAGCATTCAAAAAGGTTAAGGAAGAAACTGATGAATTAGAACAAGCCATCTCAAATGGTGACAAAGAAAATATGGCAGAAGAACTTGGAGATTTACTATTTTCTGTTGTAAATGTTTCAAGATTTTTAAAAGTAGATTCCGAACAGGCACTTTACTTTGCTTGTGATAAGTTTACTCATCGTTTTCGTAAGATGGAAGAACTTGCAAAACAGCGTAATATAGATATGGACTCTACTACTTTATCCCAACTTGATTCGCTATGGAATGAAGTTAAATAATTTTATCGGAGGAAAACAAAATGAAAAAGACAGAACTAATTACTGCAATTGCAGAAAAGAGTGGACTAACTAAGAAGGATGCTGAAGCTGCACTTACAGCTACACTTGATACAATCGTTGAAACAGTAGCAGCCGGTGATAAGATTCAGATTACAGGTTTCGGTACATTTGAACAGCGTCAGAGAAATGCAAGAATGGGTTGTGACCCAAGAACAGGTAACAAGATTGAAATTCCTGCTTCTAAAGTTCCTGCTTTCAAGGCCGGTAAGGAATTCAAGAATACTGTAAACAAGTAATTTTGCTTTTATTTTGGCTGACTCTATGTCAGCCTTTTATTTTTATATATAGGTGATTATTATGAGACTTGATAAATATTTAAAGGTTAGCCGTATTATTAAGCGTAGAACAGTAGCAAATGAAGCTTGTGATGCAGGTAAAGTTCTGGTAAACGGTAAGGTAGCAAGAGCCTCAACAAAGATTAACGAAGGTGACAGAATTGACCTTACTTTAGGTGAAAGAACAGTATCGGTAGAAGTTGTTTCTGTTAAAGAAACAGTGAGAAAAGAAGATGCTGTTACACTTTATAAGCCAATATCATAAATTAATTTTTCCCCCATATAATTTATTATTTAAGTGAATATATGGGGGATTATTATGTCTGCAAATGAAATAATTTTAAAAGACAGAAAGTTTTTGTCAGTAACCGGTGTGAAAGATGTAAATGCTTTTACAGAAGAAAGTGTAATTTTAACACTGGAAACTTCATCTTTGGTAGTTAGGGGAGAAACTCTCCATATCAGCAAACTTGATTTAGAAAGTGGAGAGGTTGATGTTGACGGTAAAGTAAATTCTCTCCAATATATTAAGGAAAATCAGGATAAAAGCTTCCTAAAAAGGTTGTTGAGATAATGGCACTATACCAAACTTTTCATCCGATTGTCTTTTTGTTTTCACTTTTGTGGGGTATATTTATTTACATAGTATATGAAGTCCTAAGGTTTATTAGAGTAATTACAAGAAATAATAAAATCGTAGTCTTTGTAACAGACTTACTGTTTATGATTTTTTCTGCTATAGTTGCTTTTATGTTTTCTTTAGCCTATAATTTTGGTCAGCTGAGAATATATATGATTGTGGGATTTTTCCTTTCATTTATAGTGCTAAGATTGACCTTAGGAAGACTATCTATTGTACTTTTTACTAAGTTTTATTCAATATTTTGTACTTTTTCCCGAAAAATTATTAAATTTTTCAAAAAAGTTTTAGCAAAACTATTGAAATTCTTTACCCCTTTAGTGTATAATTTATGTAAAGAAAAAAGAGTATTATTTTTTATTAACAAAGGTAGTAAAAATGACAGAAGAAAATAAAACTAAAAACAATTCCGAAGAAATTGTTACTGGTTCTGATAGTGTTGTAAAAGAAGTTACACCTAAGAAGAAACGCAAAAGAAAGTTTATTTTGCTTTATGTTGCTGTTTTTGTTTTTGCAGTTTATGCAGTGTATGCTTTGATAACACAGTATAGTCAGATTGACAAGAAAAAAAGTCAACTTGCTGAATTGAATAAGAAAATTTCTGTTCAGGAAATCAAGAATGACGAAATAACAAATATATATAACCTGTCCGATAAGGATAATGAGGATTATATAGAACAGAAGGCAAAGGAAGATGGTTATCTTCATGCCGGAGAAAGAGTATTCGTAAATATATCAGGTGACTGATGAATGGAGCAAGGGGTAGAGTATGTCTCTGGAAGTAGGTAGTGTAGTAAAAGGTAAAGTAACAGGCGTAATGAAGTTTGGTGCATTTGTTGCTTTGCCGGAGGATAAGTCAGGAATGGTTCATATTTCTGAAATTTCTCATGAATTCGTAAATGATATTAATGATGTAATCAAGGTTGGTGACGAAGTTACCGTAAAGGTTGTTTCCATTGATAATGGCAAGATTTCACTATCAATTAAAGCAAATATTGAGAAACCGGCACCAAAGCCTAGACAGCGTAGGCCTAGAAAACCATATGTGCCTGCTCCAAAGGTTACTTCACCTGGAAACTTTCAGTGGGAAAAGTCCAAGGACGACAGTAGTTCCTTTGAAGATATGATGAATAAATTCAAGAGAACCTCCGAGGATAAAATTTCCGACTTAAAGCGTGGAAATGAAAGTCGCGGTTACTCACGCAGAGGTAATCGTAATAAATAAATACTGGGGGAATTTTAATGAAAATCACCTATACTGCAAGAAAAGTAAATTTAAAGGACAACTTTAAAGAACTATGCGAAAAGAAATTAGCAAAGTTTCAGAAGATTTTCTCTGAAGATGCAGAGGCTTCTGTTGTTGTAACACTATATAAGAACCGTCAGACTGTTGAAGTTACAGTAAAAGATAATGGTATGGTGTTCCGTGCTGAGGATACTCAGGACGAAATGAACGATGCTTTAGATAAGGTTGTTGACATTCTAGGTCGTCAGATGAGAAAGAACAAAACTCGTCTAGCAAGAAGACTTAGAGATAACACAGCTGATTTTGCTGTTCTTCTTCCTGAAGAGGATATTGAGGACGAACAGGAATTTGACATTAGAACAAAGACAATTCCTATTAAGCCTGTTTCTGTTGAAGAAGCTATCCTACAGATGAATATGCTTGACCATGACTTCTTTGTTTTCATCAATGCTGAAACTGATGAAACAAATGTTGTTTATAAGCGTAAGAACAACACTTACGGTTTACTAGAACCTGAAGAATATTAATAACAATTAAGTGAATGAATATAGAGGCCCATTTGAGCCTCTATATTTTTTGGAGATTTTTATGAAGAAAGAACTAACATATGTTGCTACTTGCCTTTTAGGTGTAGAGGGCCTTGTAGCTAACGAACTAAAATTTATGGGTGCTAAAGAAGTAACACCTGAGAACGGCAGAGTAATTTTTAAGGGTGATTACAACATTCTTGCAAGAGCCAATATTTGTAGCCGATATGCCGAGAGAATTATGATTCTTTTAGGTACTTTTTATGCTAGAACATTTGAAGAACTTTTTAACGGTGTAAGCAAAATCAAATGGTCTGAATATATTGATAAGGATGACAATTTCCCTGTAAAAGGCACCTGCCTTTCAAGTCAGCTAATGTCTGTACCTGACTGTCAAAAGATTATTAAGAAAGCCTCAGCAAAGTCACTTTCTAAGGCTTATGGTGTTGAATGGTTAAATGATGACGGTGATTTGCACCAAATTCAGTTTCTGATTTTCAAAGATAAAGTTTCTATTATGCTGGATACAACAGGCAAAGGCCTTTATAAAAGAGGCTATAGAGAAAATTCAAATGATGCACCTATCAAAGAAACTTTAGCAGCAGTTTTGGCTGAACTTTCTATGGTTAGGGCTAACCATACTGTAATTGACCCTATGTGTGGTAGTGGTACAATTCTAATTGAAAGTGCATTAAAAGCTATGAAAATTGCCCCGGGTCTAAACAGAGAATTTTCAGCAGAAAATTGGAAACAAATTCCTAGTGAAGTGTGGGAGCAGGAAAGAGAAAAGGCAAAATCAGAAATCAATACCGATTGTGCATTTAGGGGCATAGGTTATGATATTGATGAAGAAAGCCTAAATATTGCCAGAGAAAATGCAGAAAAAGCCGGTGTAGCAGATAGAATAACTTTTGAACATAGAGATATAAGGGACTTTGTTCATGATACTGAGAGAGGTACAGTTATTACCAACCCTCCTTACGGTGAAAGACTTCTTGATATTGATAGGGCAAGAGAACTTTATAAAATTATGGGTAAAAAATTCGTCAAAAAAGACGGTTGGAGTTATACTATAATATCACCGGATGATGAATTTGAAAAAATCTTTGGTCGCAAGGCTGACAAGAGAAGAAAGCTATACAATGGTATGCTAAAGTGCCAAGCATATATGTATTTTAAGCGTTAAGTGAAACTTATGTGATAATATGTACAGTAAATAGAAAAATGTATATAAGTTTTTGAAAAAAATCCCTATAAAGGTCTTGACTGTATGAAAAACTGGTGCTACAATATATTTAGCACTCAAAGATAGAGAGTGCTAAACTAAGTAGATAAACAACTTTAAGGAGGATAAATATTATGACAATCAAACCATTAGCAGACAAAGTAGTTGTTAAGGTAGAAGAGGCTGAACAGACAACAGCCTCCGGTATTGTTCTTTCTACATCTGCACAGGAGAAACCTGCTTTCGCTACAGTAGTAGCCGTAGGTCCGGGTGGTGTAGTAGACGGTGAAAAGGTAGAAATGACAGTTAAAGTAGGCGATAAGGTAGTTACTTCTAAGTATAGTGGTACTGAAATCAAACTTGACGGTGAAGAATACACTATCGTTTCACAGTCAGATATTCTTGCTATTGTTGAATAAGAAGAGAGGTTAATAAATTATGGCTAAACAAATGCTTTATGGTGAAGAGGCAAGAAAGGCTCTAATGTCCGGTATTGACCAACTTGCTGATACAGTTAAAATTACACTAGGTCCTAAGGGCAGAAATGTTGTTCTAGATAAGAAATTCGGTGCACCACTAATCACTAACGATGGTGTTACTATTGCTAAAGAAATTGAACTTGATGATCCATTTGAAAATATGGGTGCTCAGCTAGTTAAGGAAGTTTCAACAAAGACTAACGATGTTGCCGGTGACGGTACAACAACAGCTACTCTACTTGCACAGGCTCTTATTCGTGAAGGTATGAAGAATGTTACTGCCGGTGCAAACCCAATGGTACTAAAGAACGGTATCAAAAAGGCAGTTAACAAGGCAGTTGAAACTCTAAAGAAGAATTCTAAGGTTGTTTCAGGCACAGAGGATATTGCAAGAGTTGCAACAATCTCATCAGCTGACCCACTAATCGGTAAGCTAATTGCTGAAGCAATGGAAAAGGTTTCTACTGACGGTGTTATCACAGTAGAAGAATCAAAGACTGCTGAAACATATTCAGAAGTTGTAGAAGGTATGATGTTTGACAGAGGTTACATTGCACCTTATATGGTAACAGATACAGACAAGATGGTTGCTGAACTTGATGATTGTCTAATTCTTATTACTGATAAGAAGATTTCAACAACTCAGGAAATTCTACCTCTACTGGAACAGATTGTTCAGGCAGGTAAGAAACTTCTTATTATTGCTGAAGATGTTGAAGGTGAAGCACTAACAACTCTAGTTCTTAACAAACTTCGTGGTACATTTACTTGTGTTGCAGTTAAAGCACCGGGCTTTGGCGATAGAAGAAAAGAAATGCTACAGGATATTGCTATCCTAACAGGTGGTCAGGTTATCACATCAGATCTAGGTCTTGAACTAAAGGATTGCACAATTGATCAGCTAGGTACTGCTCGTCAGGTTAAGGTTGACAAAGAAAATACAATCATTGTTGATGGTGCTGGTGACTCTCAGGCTATCAAGGATAGAGTAAACAACATCCGTTCACAGATTGAAACAACAACATCTGAATTTGATAAAGAAAAGCTACAGGAAAGACTAGCTAAACTAGCCGGTGGTGTTGCAGTTATCAAAGTAGGTGCTGCTACAGAAATCGAAATGAAGGAACAGAAACTTCGTATTGAAGATGCTCTGGCTGCTACAAAGGCTGCTGTTGAAGAAGGTATCGTAGCCGGTGGTGGTACTGCTCTTGTAAATACAATCAGTGCAGTTTCTGAACTGGTTAACGAAACAGAAGGTGACGAACTAACAGGTGTTAAGATTGTTCTTAAGGCTCTTGAAGAACCTGTTCGTCAGATTGCTGCTAATGCCGGTGTTGAAGGCTCAGTTATCCTAAATAATATCCTAGAAAAGAACGAAGTAAACTATGGTTACAACGCTCTAACAGGTGAATATATGGATATGATGAAGAACGGTATTGTTGACCCAACTAAGGTTACTCGTTCAGCTCTACAGAATGCATCATCAGTTGCATCAATGGTTCTAACAACAGAATCACTTGTAAGTGATATTAAAGAACCTGCTGCTCCTGCTCAGCCACAAATGCCTGATATGGGTGGTATGTACTAATACCAAACTTAAAATTATAAACTTAAAGTCCATCCTTTTGGGTGGACTTTTTCTTTGTGTTAATTCACTATTTTTATACCCAATGTTATAAATTATTCTAAATTACTACCCAAAATAATAACAAAACATTATAATATGACATATTTCTTAAAATATATGGTATAATCATATACGCTTACTGAAAGGAGAAGGTTATGAATAAGACAGTTTATGTTATTAAACTAATAATTTCAATTGTTATTGGTGTAGTAGGTGGATATTTATTATATAACTTAGTACTAATGGATATGGTTCCAACTATTTTATGTGATACAATATATGTGCTAAGTAGTATATTGACAATGATATTGTCAATGGTAGCTTGTACTTTTATTGTGTATTTAATTACAGGACTAAAGGTTCACCCAATTGTATTTAAGGTTGTAGTAGCCTTATACTTTTTGTTCCTATTATTTGTGCTATATGGTCGTAATTCTTCCATAAGAGAAATGAAATTCAACTTAATTGCATCTTTACAAGAACTAACTACCGACTCAGAGTCATTATTACAGTTTATCTTAAATATAATTGTGTTAATGCCGATTGCGTATTTCTTTAAGAATAAGGGTGTAATTTTTACTGAACTTATTTTTCTAGCAATTTCATTTGGTATAGAAATTATGCAGTATATAACTGCAAGAGGTTTCTTTGATACTCTGGATATTTTGTGTTATATGGTTGGTATGAATTTAGCATATCTATTCTTTAGATTAACTAAAGTTGATATAGTAAAAAGAAAATAAGCATAAAGAAAAGACCTGATTATTCAGGTCTTTTTTATGTACATATAAAATTTTAATTAAAATTCACTTCTAACATCTCTCTTAAATAGAGCGTCAAGTGCAGGAGTGATTTCTTTATTTTCAAATAGAACTTCATATAGCTGATTAACAATAGGCATTTCCACACCCATCTTCTTAGCTAATTTGTAAATTGCCTTAGTTGTCATAACACCCTCAGCAAGTTTTTCAAACTTTTCACCTTTAATCAGTTGTTCACCGTACATTCTGTTGTGACTCCATTTAGAGAACAAAGTAGCCTCATAGTCACCAAGATGACAAAGTCCATATGCACTCATTTCATTACCACCCATAACCTTAATAAGGGCAGCAACCTCTCTAGGTGCTCTAGCCATTAAACCACCTTTTAGGCTTGTATATCCAAGTCCATCAAGCATACCGGCACAAATGCCAATAACATTCTTTGCAGCAGCACCGATTTCTGTACCAATTAAATCTGTACCTATGTAAAAACGAATAAGCTCACTGTTAAATTCTTTAACCAGCTTTCTCTTAACTCCTTCATCCTCGCTGTCAATAACCATACAGTTAGGAATACCTCTTACATAGTCTTGTGGATGTCCCGGACCAACCCAAACTGCAACCTTAGTTTTGTCTTTGTCAATAAACTCACTTACAACTTCACTAAGTCTTTCTCCGGTAGTTTCTTCAATACCTTTCATACATAGTACAATAGTTTTTCCGGTAAGGTCGTACTTAGCAATATCAGTCATATATTCTCTAAGGTGCTGACAACTGATAGAAATAACAATAACCTCAGCCCTTTCAACTGAATACTTAAGGTCAGAAGAAACCTCAATAGAGTCAGGGTAGGAAAGGTAGTCGTTCTTTTTGTTGTTCTTTAGAGCAATAAATTCAGGTGCATTTTCCAGTCCTCCGGAAAGTACATCATGACCGATTTTGTCAAGATACCAGGCAATACAACTGCCCCAGCGTCCACATCCAAGTACAGATATTTTCATATATAAAGTCCTCGCAAATTTAAAAAATTATAGAAAAACCCCACCTGACCGTAAATGCTTAAATATAACCTGCCTACAAAATGACAGGTGGGTGCACTCCCAACAGCTTTAGGATCCCTGATGAATCATAAGGTCTTCAACACCGCATATGGAGTCCGTGCTCCCTTTTAAAAAGTTGTAGGGTTATTTTCGCATATTCGCAAATCAGGTAGGGGGATAAACTAAACTTTAGATTTCATCCTCGTCATCGAAAAGTTTTTCAAAGTTAGCTTCAAACTTTTCTGCTAAATAATCTAGTAAATCTTCATCGTCAATTTCAGCAAATTCTTCTTCACCATTATCGTTGATGATAGCTTCCATAATATAGTATTCTCCGGCATCGTTTACACTATCCTCCGGATTCTCATAAAATGGATAAAGTGCATAGTATTCACTATCTTCATGTTCAATAGTGTCCAGAATTTCAAAGCTGTGTTCGTTACCTTCATCATCAATAAGTGTGATAAGATCAGGTGCAAATTCATTGTTCATTTAGCTTCACCTCAATTTCTATACATATATTTTACCCAACTAAGTACCATAAGTCAAGGGAAAATATGTGTAAAATTTCAAAAAATAATTAAATTTACGAATTAATTTTTTTTTATTGATTTAATAGGTTTCTTGATATATAATATAACTTATGTATGTGCATTTTATTCTAGAACGGAGAATGTATTTTGTTAAAAGATTTTGATAAACTCCCTAAGGAGTTTCAGTGTCCGGAAGTTAAGAAATATTACGATATATTAGAAAAGAAAAAAACAAGTATTATTCTCAAGAGAATATCCGATATTATCTTGTCAATTATTTTGATTATATTACTTGCAATACCAATGCTTGTAATTGCTTTTATTATTAAGATTAGTGCCACCAAAGGCCCTGTGTTTTATAAGCAAGAGCGTGTTACTAAGTACGGTAAGCGCTTTATGATTTTGAAATTTAGAACAATGATTGTTGGTTCTGACCAGTGTGGTGAACTTCTTACTAAAGAAGGTGACGAAAGAGTTACCCTAATCGGTAGAGCCTTAAGAAAATATAGACTTGACGAATTACCACAGATTTTCCATGTACTTACCGGTAAAATGACTATTGTAGGTACAAGACCTGAAGTTGTAAAGTATGTTGAGCAGTATAAGCCGGTGTATTACGCAACACTTCTTTTACCTGCCGGTATTACAAGCTTTGCTTCAATTAAGTATAAGGATGAGAACAAACTCCTTAAAGAGGGTGATGATGTTGATGCAACTTATATCAACAAAATTCTCCCGGACAAAATGCGATATAATTTAAAGTATCTTCAAAGATTTAGATTAAGAAGAGATTTTAGTTTAATGCTAAAGACTGTTAAAGAAGTATTTAATTGATAGGGAGGTGGGCAAAATTAGCCTACTGAATAACTCAAGCTATTTTAGAGTAAGTTTTATTTTATGTTTGTTTTTTACTAATGTAGCCTTTCTTCAAATACCGGCTTATTGTTTTTTAATTATCCTTGCTTTTTGGGGAATTTATCTTACTATTAGGAATATAGTGAAGTATAAAGCATACAAAAAAATGGAATTTGGTTTGTGGGCAATGGCTTTTTTGGGCGTTAACCTTATTACAGCCCTTATCCATATTACAGACAATTTCCTGACAAATATGTTGTTCTTTATTTTTGTAATGGTATGTTTCTTTGTTTTTTATGGAGCATATATTGAGAAAAGTACCGGCATAAAGCATGAACTGTATACGGTTGCAAGAATTTTTCTTTATATGGTAACATTAATGCAAGTAGTAGGCATTGCTTGTCTTGTGTTTAATGTTTCTTACCACAATGAATGGATAGACTTGATTGTATATGAAAACAGATTTACAGGTCTTTTTATTAATCCTAACCTTTGTGGCTTTGCATCTGTATTTGTTGTATTTTGTGTGCATATACTAACAATACATAAGTTTGACAGTAAGTATTCTGCTTTACCTGCTACATCAAGAATTTGGCTTGCATCAGGTCTGTTTATTAATATTCTGACTTTATTCTTGTGTGACAGTAATGCAAGTATGGTTTTGTTCCTTGGCTATGTTATTGTCTTTGTTGTTACAAAGTTTATCACTTCAAGAGGTGACTATAAGAAGAAACAACTGATACTGAGATTTCTTTCCACATTAGTTGCCGGTGTTGTTATTATTTGTTGCACATATTTCCTAAGAAGTATTTGCCAAATCGGTGTATCAACACTTATTAATTCCAATAGCAATATTATTATTTCAGACAGTGATGTAGCTTCAAATATAACAACAGTATTGCCTGAAAATTCTGATGTTACTTTTGAACATGAAAATTCTAATGTTGATTCCGGTAGATTTACTTTGTGGAATCAAGCAATGACTATTTTCTCCCATCATCCTGTAATGGGTATCGGTAAGGGTAATATCCTAAGCTATAGCTACAAGTATATTGATGGTGGTATGCATTTTGCTAACCTATATAGTGGTGACTTTGCAAGTATGTTTGCCACTTTTACAACAGATATTCACAATGCATACATAACTATCCTTGTATGTTCAGGTGTAATTGGATTTTTGTTGTTTATGATTTTTGCCTTTAGAAACGGTGTATCAATTACAAAGTATTTGTTTAGAAAAGGTAAAGAACTTGAACATGGCATTTTTCCATGTCTATTTAGTTTTATTGTGTCATATCTGGTGTTTGCTTGTTTTGAGAAAGCACTGGTTTTTGATATATCATTTATGGTAATAATTTTCTGGTTTATTTTAGGTCAGATTATGTGCTATAATGTAAGAGAAAAGGAAGAACCACTTAAGGAATTTTCCTTTAAAGAAAGCGTTAGAAAAAACCTATTGTAAAATTTAGCAAAAGGTGATTTTTATGAAGTTCTATTTTAGCAAAGATACTTCAACAGTAAATTCAAGATTTGTAATTTATGATGAACTTGGTCATGTAAAGTGCTATGTGCTAAGGGACTATAGCCATTCATATTGGAATCTTGTTATTACAGACATTAGCTTTAATAAGCTGTGTACAATTTATTCTGTACCATTGCCATTTATGAAGGCTTTTACAATTAAGAATAATAATAGTACCATAAGACTTGTTTTTAACAAAAATAAGTTTAGACCAATGTGCTATTATTACGGTATTAGTTGGAGAATTTGTGGCGATATTCTTGGTAAAAATTTTGAAATTAGAGATACAGATAACTCAGTTCTCTTAACTCATTACAAGAAATGGGCAGATTTATCAAAAGGCTATGAAGTCAATATAACCGATAATGGAAGAGAAGTTTTTCTCCTTGCATCAGTTGTATGTGTTCATTTAATAGAAACAAACGAAAAGAAACAATTAGTAAAAGTGTGAGGTATTATTATGAATAAGTTACTTAAATTATTATCCGAAAATTCAAAATATACAACATCAGAACTTGCGTTAATTCTAAGTGAGCCTGAAGACTATATTAAGGCTCAAATTAAGGAATATGAAGAAAAAGGTATCATCAAAGGTTACAAGGCAGTTGTAAACTGGGAAAAGCTAGAAGACAAAGATGTTTCTGCTATTATTGAAGTTAAGGTTGCTCCTGAACCAGAAACAGGCTTTGACAAGATTGCAGAGAAGATTATGGCTTTTGATGAAGTTGAAACAGTAAACCTAATTGCAGGTTCTTATGACCTTTCTCTAGTTGTTACAGGTAAGACTATGAATGATGTTGCATCATTTGTTAGCAGAAGACTATCACCTTTAGCAAATGTTCTATCATGCCAAACTAACTTTATCCTAAAGAATTACAAAGAGGGTGGCGTTATTATGGCAGAAACTATTGAAGAAGAAGATAAAAGGAGCCTTGTATTATAATGGATTATTCAAAGGTACTCAACAGTAAAATCGTTTCTGTTAAGCCATCAGGTATCAGAAAGTTCTTTGATATTGCTGCTGAGATGGACAATGTTATTTCTCTTTCAGTAGGTGAACCTGATTTTAAGACACCTTGGCATGTTAGAGAAGAAGGTATCTCTTCACTACAACTGGGCAAAACTTGGTATACACCAAACAGAGGTTTGTCTATTTTAAGAGATGAAATTACTAAGTATATTGACCGTAGATTCGGTATTAAATATGAACCACTTTCACAGGTACTTGTTACTGTTGGTGGTAGTGAAGCTATTGATGTAGCAATTCGTTGTTTAGCAGGTCCGGGAGATGAAGTTATCATTCCTCAACCATCATTTGTATGTTATGAACCACTAACAGAAATGGCAGGTGCTACTCCTGTACTAATGGATACTAAGGTTGAGAATGAATTTAGAATTGTTCCTGAAGACCTAGAAAAAGCTATTACAGACAAGACAAAACTACTTATTCTTCCTTATCCTAATAACCCAACCGGTGGTATTATGGAAAAGAAAGACCTAGAAGCAATTGCTGAAGTTATCAAGAAACATGACTTAATGGTTCTTTCTGATGAAATCTATGCAGAACTTACATATACAAAGGAAAAACATACTTCAATTGCAAGTATTGACGGTATGTATGAAAGAACTATTGTTGTTAATGGTTTCAGTAAAACATATGCAATGACAGGCTGGAGACTTGGTTATGCCCTTGGTCCTAAGGAAATTATTTCCCAAATGACTAAGCTACATCAGTTCTGTATTATGAGTGCTCCAACAACTGCACAGTATGCTGCTATTGAGGCTCTTCGTCATGGTGATGATGATATTGAAAGTATGAAAGATGAATATGAAATGCGTAAGCATTTTATTGTAGGTTCATTTGATAAACTGGGACTTGACTGCTTTGAACCAAAGGGTGCTTTCTACTGTTTCCCTTGTATCAAGAGTACAGGCCTTTCATCAGAAGAATTCTGCACCAGACTTATTAAAGAAAAGCACGTTGCAGTTGTTCCGGGCAATGCTTTCGGTGAATGTGGTGAGGGCTTTATCAGAGTTTCTTACTGTAATAGCCTAAAGAATATTGCTGAAGCTATGAGAAGAATTGAAGAATTCCTAGTGGAGTTAAAAGATGGAAATAAAGGTTAATGCACCGGCAAAAGTAAATCTTGCAGTTGATGTACTTGGCAGAAGACCTGACGGCTATCATTCTGTCAGTTTGGTGTTACAAGCAATTTCTTTAAGTGATACAATAACTATTACTACAACAGATACTAAAGAAATTACAGTTACTTGTAACGACAGTAATGTTCCGACTGATAAGACAAATATTGTGTATAAATCAGCAGAAAGATTTTTTAGATATACTAAGGTTGAGAATGAAGGTATCAATATTGATATTCACAAGGTTGTACCTTCACAAGCAGGTCTTGGTGGTGGTAGCTCAGATGGTGCTGCCACCGTAATGGGACTTAATAAGCTATATAACACCAGACTTAAGAATAAAGATATGGAAGAAATTTGTTCTTATATTGGAGCAGATGTGCCATTCTTTATTAATGGTGGTACTCAACTTGCAACAGGTATCGGTACAGATATGGAGAAACTTCATTCTATGCCTGAATGTACAATAGTTATTTGTAAACCTGATGTAAATGTATCTACCAAAGAGGCCTATGACGCTATAGATGCACAACCACCTAAACAGTTTAAATATTCCGATGAACTTATTAAGGGTATTTATATGCGTAGCCTAAATTCTGTTTGTACTTCAATGTACAATGACTTTGATGTTTTTCTTGATATTAAGGAAGTTAACGATATTAAGAAATTAATGTACAAACTAAAGGCTAACGGTGCTTGTATGAGTGGTTCAGGCTCAGCAGTTTTTGGTGTGTTTAAAAAAGAAAAGAATGCTATTAAGTGTGTAGAAAAGTTAAAAGAAACCTACCCACAGACATTCTTATGCAAACCAATCAAGAGTGGTTGTTCAATTATAACTGAATAAAATTTATAAACCTGTCCATATTCTTATTGAAGGGCAGGTTTTGTATTATGAAAATATTATTAAAATCATTATCATTAGGTTTAATCTTAACAGTAATTTTTTCTTTAATTCCTTTTACTGCACAATGTAAGTCACTTGAGAAAGATATTTTTAGGTTACATATCCTAGCAAATTCCGACTTAGAAAGTGACCAAGAATTAAAATTAAAAGTTAGAGATAAGGTTCTTTCCTATACAGAAGATTTGTACAAAGATTGTGAAACTAAGGAAGATACTATAAAGGTAACAGAAAATAACCTTGTCAACATCCTAAATGTTGCACAGAAAGAAGTGTATAACTTAGGTTACAACTACAAGGTAAAAGGTGAAATTACAAATATGTATTTCAATACAAGACAGTATGGAAAATTTACTGTACCATCAGGTTTTTATGATGCATTGCGTATAACTATAGGTAAGGGGAAAGGTCACAATTGGTGGTGTGTAATGTACCCATCATTCTGTTTAGGTGAAAGCAGTGACTTGGAAAATTCCAACTTAACTGATGATGAAAAGACTTTGATTTCTGATAATGATAATTATAAAATCAAGTTTCAAGTAGTAGAGTGGTTTGAAAAAGTAAAATCATTTTTTAAATAATTTGAAGTTTTTTTAAATTAAGATATAAGTCCCATTTTTGGGACAGTAGGTGTGTTATAATATTTATGGTGATGTAAATGCTAAATATAATTAAAGGCGAAAGTGGTTCAGGCAAAACCACTTACATAACAAATCTTCTTGCCAATATGGTAAAAAACGGCGAGAAAAATATTTTATATATTGTACCTGACCAAAGTTCCTTTGATACCCAGAGAACTTTCCTGGATTTATTAGGTCCAAAGGACTCTCTGAATATAAATGTACAAGGCTTTACAGGTCTGTGTGATTATATATTTTCAGTAAACGGTTCAAGTGGCAAAATCCCACTTGATGATGGTGGTAAGGCAATTATTATGTCATTGGCAATTGATGAATGTCAAGACAATTTGCCTCTATTTTCCCATACAAAAAATAAAAATGAACTTATAAATTTAATGCTTTCAGCAGTCAGTGAATACAAAACTTGCAATATTACAAGTGAAAAAATCCTTGAAACTGCAAGTGAAATTGAGGATGAAACCCTTAGAACAAAGCTAAAAGAAACTTGCCTAATTCGTGATACTTTTGATGCATTGGTTAGCGAAAGTTATGTTGATCCTGATGACTATATTACCCAAGGCTATAATTCTTTATTAGAAAATAATATTTTTAAAGATTACATTATTGCACTTGACTCCTTTAGTGGTTTTACAAATGTAGAACTTGAATTTCTATCAAAATTAATGGTAGATGCTAAGGACTTTTACATAACCGTAAATACCGATTCAACCAACAACAATGAACTGTTCTTTACAACTGAAAGAACTTTAAATCAGCTAAAAAAGATTGCCAGAGATAATGATATGAAAATTGCCTCTCCAATAGTTTTAGCAGAAAATCATAGGTTTGAAACAAGTGAACTTATACCAATTCTAAAGAATGTTTATCGAATTGAAAAGACTTCCCTTGACCAAGGAACTAATAATATTATTCTGTATGAAAGCAAAAATAAATATACAGAATGTGATTTTGTAGCCAGAAATATCAGAGAATTGATTATTGACAATGACTATACATATCAGGATATTGCAGTTATTTACAGACAAGATAATTCCTATGATGGCATTATTGACAGTGTATTTGATAAGTATAACATTCCTTATTTTATGGATAAGGAGGAAGATATTTTCACAAAACCACTAATAAAATTAGTCTCCTCAATCCTAGAAACAATCAATAATTCTTATCAGAGGGAAAATGTACTAAATATCCTAAAGTCGGGATTAATGCCATTTACTTCAGAAGAAATTTCTTTATTCGAAAATTATATACTAATGTGGGATATTAAGGGTAGTAACTTTAAAAATGACTTTGTAGATAATCCACAAGGTTTAGTGTCTGACTTTAGTGATGATGACAGAAAGACACTTGAAATTATCAATAAAGTAAGACAAGGTGTTATTAACCCTTTAGTCGATTTTCAGTTAAAATCAAAGGATACTACTGCCACAACTATAACTAAGAATTTGTATAACCTACTTCTAAATTACAACATTCCGGAAAGTATAGTTTCAATGTGTGAAACTTTAGAGGAAAATGGAAACCTACCTTTGTCAGAAGAACAAAGAAGATTATGGGAAATTCTAATGAATATCCTTGATAAAATGATAAATCTTCTTTCTGATAAAAAACTTTCTTTAAAAGAATATACAGAACTGCTGATGCTACAATTCAACAACAGTACAATTGCATTTATCCCAAAAGCAATGGATGAAGTTGTTGTTTCAGGTGTAGAGAGAGTTCGTATGCCACAGAAAAAGGCAGTTTTCGTAATAGGTTGTAACGAAGGTATTTTCCCACAAGTGCCATCAGCTAATGGTGTATTTACCGATAGTGAAAGAAAGATTTTGCTTGAAAAAGGTATGGAAGTCAATGACTCGGTAGATGAACTTAATTATAAAGAAATGTACCTTGCTTACTATGCATTAACTTTACCATCACATAAATTATTTGTAAGCTACTCAACAAGCAACTTGCAAGGAGAACTCTTAACACCATCATCATTAGTAAGAGAAGTGAAAGAAATTTATCCAAAGGTAACTGCCCTTAGTGATTATTCATTAACTGCAGATGATATGTTGTGGAGCAAGAATTCTGCTTTCCAGTTTGTAGCAAATAACATTAAGTCCAACAGTATTACAGAAAAAACTTTGGAAAATTATTTTTCTCAAGAAGAAAATTACAAAGAAAAAATTGCTACAATTAAAGACACTTTACAGGACAATCCTATCCAAATTAAAGATGAAAATATTGCTGAAAAATTATTCGGCAAAGATTTATTCCTTTCAGCCTCTCAAGTAGAAACTTATCATTTGTGTAAGTTTAAATATTTCTGTCAATATGGTCTAAAGGCTGAGGAAAGAAAAAAAGCAGAAATAGATTCTTTACAGTATGGTACTTTAACCCACTATTTATTGGAAAGATTTTTAAGAGAATATAAGAAAACCGACTTTGCATCTCTAAGCAATGAGGATATAGCAAAGATAATTTCTCAGTATCTAAACGACTATGCAGTGGAAGAATTAGGTGGAATAGATAACAAACCGGCAAGGTTTAAGTATCTGTTTTATAGAATTCAGGATAATGCAATTAAGCTACTGATTCATATTATAAAGGAACTTTCTCAAAGTGAATTTGTACCAACTGCATTTGAATTAAATGTAGGTAAGGATATACCGGCCTATAAGCTGACCCTTGATGATGGCTCTTCACTTTCTGTCAGAGGTTCAGTAGACAGAGTAGATGTAATGGATAAAAACGGTGAAAAGTATATAAGAGTAATTGACTACAAAACCGGTTCAAAAACCTTTAAAATCGGTGATATTATGTATGGCCTTAACTTGCAAATGCTTATTTACCTTTCTGCAATTAAGGCAAACGGTAAGGATTATTTTGGTGATAATATAGTGCCTTGTGGTGTACTTTATCAACCGGCTAAGGCTAAGTTTGTATCTTCTGATGACAAAAATGATTCAGAAAAAAATTTAAATGAATTTGATAAAAACTTGCGTATGAACGGTATTATCTTAAATAATGATTCTGTAATTATCGGTATGGATAGCACAGAGAAAGCCAAATATATACCGGTGAAAAAGTCCTCAAGGGGTGGATATACTGGTGCTGATTATCTTTATGACCTATCAGAACTTGGCAAGATTTTTAAGAACATTGATGACACCTTAACAGAAATGGCAAAGACACTTCATAAGGGCAATATTGAATACAACCCAACCAAAGATTTTACTTCTGCAAGTGATAATTATGATGCTTGTAAATACTGTCCTTACCTTTCAATTTGTGGATATGAGGACGGTAAAAATTGCAGAAATATTGCAAAGTTATCCCGAAAAGAAGTAATGAAAATGCTACAAGAGGAGGAAGAAGAAAATGCCTAATTGGACACAAAATCAGCAAAATGCTATACATTCAACTAACGGTTCTATTCTTGTTTCTGCCTCAGCAGGTTCAGGTAAAACAGCAGTACTTGTTGAAAGAGTAATCAGCAGAATTACCGACAAAAAGAACCCAACACCGGCAGACAGAATGTTAGTTGTTACCTACACAAAAGCAGCAGCTGCCGAAATGAAAGAAAGAATCATTGCAAGACTTTATGATTTAATCAAAGCAAATCCATATGACTCACATTTGCGTTATCAGCAACTAAAGCTACAGAATGCCCATATCTCAACAATTCATTCATTTTGTAGCCAATTAGTTAGGGAAAATTTCTATAGTTTAGGTGTTAGCAAAGACTTTAGAATTGCTGATGATGGGGAACTTTCTGTACTAAAGAATGACGCTATTGATGATGTTTTTGATACTCTTTATTCTAAAGAAAATAATTTATCATTCCTAAATATTGTAGAGGCTTTTTCCGACAATAAGGACGATAAAGCACTAAAGCAAGTTGTGTTTAAACTATATGAATTTTTGCGTTCACATCCTTTTCCACATACATGGCTTGAAGAAAAACTTTCTTATTACAATAGCGATATTGATATTTCCACTTCAATATGGGCAGAAATTATTTTTAAGTATTCTTATCAAGCACTTGCTTATGGAATTTCTTTAGTTGAAAGTAACCTTGAACTTTCTGCAACTGATGAAAAGTTACAGTCAGCTTTAACAACTGCACTTACAGAAGATAAAATGACTATAACCGGTATTATGTCAGCTATTGAGGACAGAAAATGGGATGATGCTTATAAATTAGTTTCTGAATGTTCCTTTGGCAGATTCCCAAGTGTCAGAGGTTATAAGGATAACCCAACAAAAATTAAAATCAGTGAAAATCGTGATAAATACAAAAAAATAGTTTCTGATTTATCAAAGTATTTTATCTACGATGAAGAAAGTTGTAAGGCTGATTTAGATTTACTGAAACCTGTAGTAGAAGAAATGTTCAATACAGTTCTTTTGTTTGACCATAAATTCCAAGAGCTTAAGAAACTAAAGAACATTCTTGATTATAGTGACCTTGAACATTATACTCTTAAATTACTTGTAAAAGAGAAAGACGGTAAGGTAGTGCTAACAGAAATGGCACATAAAATTGCATCTCAGTTTGACGAAGTAATGGTTGATGAATACCAAGATGCAAATGAAGTTCAGGATATTATCTTTAAAGCAGTATCAAATGAGGAAGAGGACTTGTTTGTTGTAGGTGATGTAAAGCAAAGTATCTATTCTTTTAGACAAGCTATGCCTAAAATCTTTATTGACAGAAAAGAGAAATATCCTCTTTATGTAGCAGAAAAGGACAATTACCCTGGCAGAATAGTTCTTGAAAAGAATTTTAGATCCAGAAAAGAAATCACAGATTCAGTTAACTTTGTTTTTGACTCAATAATGTCTAAGGATTGTGGTGACATTGAATATAATGAGGAAGAAACTTTAGTTTGTGGTGCAACTTATAATGATACTGATGAAACCAAAGTTTCTCTTAACCTTATTGATATGGATTATGAAGAAGAAACCGATAAGTGTATTGTAGAGGCTGACTTTATAGCAAAAGAAATTTTCCGTATCAAATCCCGGAGAAGTGTTTATGATAAAGGAGATTTAAGACCTGCTAATGACGGTGACTTTGCAATTCTTCTTAGAAGTGCAAATAAATATGCCCATATTTATGTTAACAGATTGAAAATGTGGGGTATTCAAGCCACTTCAACAGTTAGCGAAAGCTTCCTACAAAATCGTGAAATTGTTATTATAACAAATCTACTTAGAATTATTGATAACCCATTACAAGATATTCCTTTGCTTTCTGTAATGGCAAGTCCTTTATATGGATTTACAGGTGATGAACTAGCCTTAATGCGAACAGAAGACAGGAAGAAAAGAATTTATAATTCACTTGTAACCTTTGCAGAAAATGGCAGTGAAAAGGCAAAGAGATTGCTTGAAGATTTAGACAGATTTCGTACATATGCAGTAACAATGCCTGTACATACTTTACTTGACAGAATTTTTGAAGAAACTTTCTATACTTCAATTTTTGATGGTGTATCTGAAACAGATGTGCCATACAACAATATTCTTCTATTTAAAGAATATGCAACAAATTATGAGTCAAGTGGCTACAAGGGACTATCAGCATTTGTAACTTATATTGATAACCTTGTTAAGCAAGAAAGTGACCTAAATGCCAGTAAAACAGGTGAAGACAGTGACCTAAACGCAGTAAAGATTATGAGTATCCATGGTAGTAAAGGTCTTGAATTTCCATTTGTATTCTTAGCAAATACTACAAGAAAGTTTGTCAGCGACTCTAACGACAATGTACTTATTCATAAGGACTTAGGTTTCTCGCTAAAAGCTAAAGATTATGAAAATTCAATCCGATACAACACCTTGCCAAAGGTTGCAACTTCTATTGAAATTAAAAACAGTGAAAAGTCTGAGGAATTAAGAGTACTTTATGTTGCCTTAACAAGAGCAAGGGAAGAACTTCATATGATTTGCACAGAAAAGAATATGGCAAATTATATTAATAAGATGGGTGCATATATCTCAGATACTGAGAAGATTTCACCTTATGCAGTGTCCTCAGCTAACAAAATTTCTGATTGGTTAATTATGTGTGGACTTATCCAAACAGATGGCAGTGAACTTAGAAAAATTGCAGATGTTAACCATTTCTCTAAATTCAAACCTTGTCCTAAGTGGGATATTAAGTATATTAAAGGTGTGAATAGTGAGGAAAAAGTTCAGGAAGAATGTGACACTACTACTACCCAAGATACAGAAGTAACCGATGATTATATTGATACAATTATCAAAGACAGACTTGAGTATAAGTACAAGAATGAAGGTATCAATGCTATCCCAACAAAAGTTGCAGTATCCGATATTAGTCACAATATTTCTAAGGAAAGATTTAAGAAAGTCCTTGCACGACCTGACTTTATGTCCGAAAAGTCAATGACACCAACTGAAAGAGGTACAGCAGTACATTCAGCTTTACAGTATATTGACTTTAAAAATGCAAGAAATGACTTTGACGGTGAAATAGAAAGATTAGTCTCTAAAGGTTTTATCACTAAAAGACAAGGTGAAGTGCTTGACCGTAATAAACTACTAAACCTTGTAAATTCACCTTTAACAGATAGAATTGTAAATTCTGAAAAAGTATATCGTGAGTTTAAGTTCTATACAAAAATCTTAGCAAAAGATGCATTAGAAAATGTACCTGAGAATTTCTCAGAACAAAAAATTATCCTACAAGGTGCAGTTGACTTAGCACTTGTAGAAGATGATTCACTTGTAATTGTTGACTACAAAACCGATAGAATTAAAGATGTTTCAGAACTAAAGGAACTGTATTCTCAGCAACTTTTACTTTACAAAAACGCTATGGAACAGTGTACTCCATACAAAGTTTCTAAATGCATAATCTATTCAATCACCTTAGGTGAATTTGTAGAGGTGTAGGTGATTTTATGAGTAAAATTCTTATTTTAGTGGGTAGCGTTAGGAAAAATGGCAATACAGAACTTTTAGCAAATGCCTTTAAACAAGGTGCAGAAAAGCACAATTCTGTGGAAATTATTTCAGTAGCAGACTACAAAATTAATCCTTGTGTAGGTTGCGAATATTGCCAAAATAGTGACGGTAATGTTTGTGTACAAAATGATGATATGAAAATTATCTATGAAAAGCTGAAAGAATGTGACACATTGGTTATTGCATCACCGGTGTATTTTTACGGAATTTCTGCCCAACTAAAAGCACTAATCGACAGACTACACACACCAATGAGAAATACTTTTTCTGTTAAGAATATGGCTTTGCTATTAGTAGCCGGTGCATCACTTCCACAAGTTTTTGACTCAATATTAGTTCAATATAACCTTGTGCTTAGTTACTTTAAGCTTAATGACTTAGGCAAGGTTCTAGTAACAGATGTTAGACAGAAAGGTGCTATCAAAGATAACAAAGCCCTACTTGATGCATATAATTTAGGTATGTCAATAAATTAAATTTGTAGTGATTAATTAATATCAATCACAAAACGCAATAATAATTAATTCCAAACCACAATAGTGAATCATAAATCTCAATAATTAATCATAAATTACAATAGTTTGTAAACAAAAAGCTCCCAATCGGGAGCTTTTTTCATTCTGTTATAAATCAGTTTTTTATTAAATTTTGTGTCAAGTTTAGTTAGATAAATTAGGGTTTGTGGTGCTAGAACTTGCCTTGTTATGTGGTAGATATTTAGAATTAGCAGAGACTAACCAGCCTCCCTTGTGTAAAGGGAGATGTCAGCGATAGCTGACAGA